>DATICR010000526.1:0-7818 GCA_035456745.1 Ignavibacteriaceae bacterium | reverse complement strand
CCTTCCCTGCCGATTTATCAAACGAAGGTGGGCAGGCGGGATCCAAAATTCGGGAATTCGCAATTTCATCATTCCATTAATTCTAAAATCTGCTCGTTGACATTATAGCTCAATAACTATATATTTTGTCCGAAAATTTTTTAATCTTCGGATTTTTACTCATCAAATCGGTATAAGGGGAATGAGATGAATTCATTAATCGTACCAAATACCACCACGAAATAATTCCTAATTTAAATGAGGCCGTTATGAGGCCGATTATACGCCTGTTATACCTTAGTTGTCTTTAGGAAGTCAATCAATTAAAAATCAATAAAAATCGGTAAATATTACAGAGATTTTAATCCTTTAATTTAAAACCGCCTCGAAACTTTATTCCTGATAAGTGAATGAAAAAAGATTGTTAATGCCTGACACCCTGCTGGTTACCCTTTAGAATAAAGATTATTTCACCATTTTTTTCAAACGTTGAATTTCGTCTCTCAAATGAGCAGCTTTTTCGAATTCAAGATCCTTTGCAGCCGCGTGCATTTGTCCTGTAAGTTCCTCTATTAAATCCTGCTTCTGATCATTACTCATATATTTCAGAACAGGTTCGGCAACTTTCGCGAAAGAAAAATCCTCTTGCTCTTCTTTTCTCCTGATATCGGCAATAGAAGTGGATGACATTATTTCTTCCATACTCTTAAATATAGTTTTCGGTTCTATTCCATGCTCTTCATTGTATTCCCGCTGCAGTTTGCGGCGCCGGTTTGTTTCCTCAATGGTCTTACGCATCGATTCCGTAATTATATTGGCGTACATAATCACTTTACCGTTTACATTACGTGCAGTTCTTCCGGCAGTCTGCATCAGAGATCTTTCACTTCTTAAGAATCCTTCCTTATCCGCATCAATGATAGCAACAAGTGAAACTTCGGGTAAGTCTAATCCTTCCCTTAAAAGATTTACTCCAACGAGCACATCGAATTCACCGATCCTTAAATCTCTTAAAATCTCAACCCGCTCCAGTGCATCAATATCACTGTGTATATATCTTACACGGATTCCGATTTTATCCAGATAATCCGAGAGATCTTCAGCCATCTTTTTTGTCAATGTCGTAACAAGTGTTTTTTCGCTTCTCTCAGCTCTTATTCTTACCTCACCGATAAGATCATCTATTTGCCCCTTTATTGGTCTGACTTCTATTTCGGGATCAAGCAGCCCCGTGGGACGAATAATCTGTTCCACAATAATCCCGCCGCTTCGCTCGAGTTCAAAATCTGCAGGCGTAGCACTTACGAAGATTACTTGGTTAAGCATGTTTTCAAATTCTTCAAATTTCATCGGCCTGTTATCCAGCGCAGAAGGAAGCCTGAAACCATATTCAACAAGTGTTTCTTTTCGTGATCTGTCGCCATTGTACATCCCTCTTACCTGAGGAACGGTAACGTGTGATTCATCAATGATGCAAAGAAAATCCTTCGGGAAATAATCCATAAGGTTATAAGGCCTCGAACCCGGGGCTCTTCCGTCAAGGTGTCTTGAATAATTTTCTATCCCGGCACAGTAGCCGATTTCCTTCATCATTTCAATATCAAACTTGGTTCTCTGCTCAAGCCGCTGAGCTTCGAGGTATTTTTCCTCTTTGCGGAAATATGTAAGTCTTTCCTGAAGTTCCTGTTCAATATTGTAAATCGCCCTTTGTACATTTTCACGGTCGGATACAAAATACTTTGCAGGATAAATGGGATGGGAATCAATCTCCTTGATTACCTCTCCGGTGATTGAGTCAATTATAGATAGTTTTTCAATTTCGTCATCCCAGAATTCAACCCTGACTGCTTCTTCGTACTGATACGCAGGAATAATCTCTACAACATCCCCCCTTGCCCTGAAAGTACCGCGGCTGAACTCAGTATCATTTCTGACAAAATGGATATCTATTAAATCTCTTAAAAGTTTTTTTCTCGGGATCTTCAGGCCCTGGCGAAGGAAAATTATCTGGTTGGCAAAATCCTGCGGAGCTCCGATACCATAAATGCAACTGACCGATGCAACAACAATTACATCTTTTCTTCCCTCAATTAAAGCAGTCGCTGCTTTAAGTCTTAACCTGTCGATTTCTTCATTAACCGAAAAATCCTTTTCGATATATAAATCACTCGATACAACATATGCTTCGGGCTGGTAATAATCGTAATAACTTATAAAGAACTCGACCGCATTATTTGGGAAGAAGGCCTTAAACTCAGAATATAACTGTGCGGCAAGAGTTTTATTATGTGAAATTACCAGAGTAGGTTTATTAATTTCAGCTATTACATTAGAAATTGTAAAAGTCTTTCCGCTTCCGGTCACACCAAGCAGCGTCTGATATTTATCGCTTCTTATTATCCCTTCCGTAAGCTGTTTAATTGCCTCAGGCTGATCACCGGAAGGATTATAAGTGGAAACTAATTCAAACTTATCAGTCATGAGCTAAAGATAAAAGATTAAAGTCAAAAGATTAAAGTTTTTAATAAAAGATAAAAGATAAAAGTAAAAAGAATAAAGTAAAATTAAAGTCAAAAGAATAAAGACAAGTGATACATAAGAGGAAAAGTTAAAGAACTATCGCTTGAAGGACTAATAAAATCGGGATGCTTATCTATTATTCGAAATGGCGAAGCCATTTCTCTGCTTTCTCTGTGGTTTAAATTTTCTTATCTGCAGGATACTTTATTTTTAGATTTATTGCCGAAGGCTTACTTCACCACTCTTAACTTGAAGTAAACTTCTTCAGGAGAGAAGATTCCGGCAAAAAACCTCTCATACATTACCGGTTCCATGTTCAGGAAGAAATCCATCCACTTCAACGCAGCGAAATGTGAAGTAATAAATTTTTTCTCCAAAATCTCAAACTGAGCTTTACCTTCATAATTGGTCCGGTGGTTCAGCTTCCACTTCTCATAAAATTTTAATTTACGGTTTCCTATAAATTCATAATTATCAAATGTTCGTATTGAGAAAGGGATTTTGTGGTCCGGTTCCCCGAAATACTTGGTGTTAAGGAAGAAGGGGGCGTAAACTATAATTTTAGCATCCGGTTTGGAAATTCTGTATAGTTCAGTAACCGTTTTATGGAAATTTTCCAGGTGTTCCAGAATATGACTGGCATATATTTCATCGAAAGTATTGTCTTCGAAGGGATAGGGAAAGGAATTCACATCATGGATCATATTCCCACCGTAATCAACTACATCAAGATTTATATATCCCTGTTTTATATCTTTGCCGCATCCAAGGTTTAGTTTTTTGATTTCTGCCATCTGGATTAAGTACTTATTGATTGATAACCGTAATTTAATAATTACCGGAGTAAGACAATAAAAAACCCTCCGGTTTGGGAGGGTTTTGAGTTTGATTGTATAGATAAAAATTATCAGTTCAGTGTTATGACAGGGAAATTCACACCTTTCAGGCTTAATTCTTCAACTTTTACTTTTAAGACGCCCCTTTTCATCATACCAAGTTGAACAGCTGCCGCTTTGGAAAGGTCTAATTGTCTTCCGCCAATGTATGGTCCGCGGTCATTTATTCTGACTATCACGGAGTTTTCATTTTTGGGATTCGTAATTTTAAGCAAAGTACCGAATTTAAGACCTTTATGTGCAGCGGTAAAAGCCGTTTGGTCGTAAGTTTCACCGTTGGCAGTCTCTTTTCCGTGGAAACGAGGTCCATACCACGAGGCTGTCATATAACCTTTATCTATATAAGATATTGCTGATGTTTCAACAAGATTTTCTTTTGCTGTCACTGAACTATTGTTCATTACCGGTTGTGCAGACCCGCTCACTTCAGTCTTAACTATAGTAAATCCAACCAGTAAAGCTAAGATGCCCACAATCGATATTCTTGTTATTAACTTCAATATCACCTCATATTTTTTGATTGATTATTGTTGTTACAAAGTTAGAATGACCGTCAGGTAGATACAATAATTAATTCCTTAAAATGCCCTGACCTTGCCAATGCAAAACAATCGACTATTTTAGTGTTTTAGTCGGTTTGACTATCTTAATCAATCATCCCGACTATTAAAAGTAATATCATCACAGATTTCAATTTTGAGGCCATACACAATATGGACTCTAGACCCTACCTTGCAAATAAATCTGATACTGGCTCCTTAACCACTGTTTTAATTTGGGCTCCTTATGTCCTACTTTGAGTTTTCCCGGAAAAGCTTCATGTTAAGGGCACTTTTTCAGAATCGTTATGTATAAACTGAAAATAACGAGGAGCCGGTAATGAAAAAAAGTTCTTCAGGGCAGCGTTTCTTCTTATTCATCTCTTTCATATTACCTCTTTTTTTAGGGAGTTCAAACCAGACAATTCAAAATGATAATAATAACTTCTATCTATCTAATTATACTACCTTTTCCCCCGGCAGCGAGATAACCGTAAGGCTTTATACTTATGGAAAAAGCGGCGGGACGTTCAATTTTCGACTCCTGAAAATAGAAGACCCTGTAGGATTTTTTACAGCGATTGACAGAAATAATATGCGCTACGCATTCGACATTTTCGGAAGCAAAAAAGAAATTCTTCTTAAATATACTTCTCCTGTAAAAGAATGGAAAGATTTTATCGCTTCAAACTACTACGGACGTAATAATAATGTGGATATCGGTAAAATATCTGATGCTGGGATATACATTCTGCAGGCAATGAAAGATGATCAGGTGGCATACTGCGGTATTGTTGTCTCCGACCTTGCGCTTGTATATAAGTCCAGTGGAAAGCAGCTCCTCGCTTATGTTGCCGATGCCCGGACCGGTGAGTTTGTATTAAAAAGCAGAATATCTCTTTATAAGGAGGGAAACCTTATTGTAAGTAATACTGCCGATGCCGATGGTCTGGTTATGATAGATGTTAAGGCTAACGGTGATTTCACATATCCCACCCTGGTTGCCCAGGCAGGAGAAGAAACGATTTTGAGCGATCCGTATTTTTATTTCCAGAATGGGAATGGAAAATATTATACAGCTTACGTTTATACGAACCAGCCCGTCTACAGACCTGGTCAGCATGTATACTTTAAAGCAATACTGAGAGAAAAAGGCGGTAATGAAATTAAGAACGTGCCTTATGAAAAGTTTTCCGTGTCGGTTAAATCCCCTAAAAATAAAGAAGTATTTTCGTCCGATTTGACTACTAATGAGTTCGGCACCCTGGCCTCGGACTTTATTCTTGATGATGAAGCTGACCTCGGGAATTATTCGATAACTTTATCTAATGGACAAACCAGTTATTATGGTTCATTTAGTGTTGAGGAATATAAAAAACCTGAATACAAAGTTGAGGTGAATACCGGTTCCAAAAATTATGCGAGCAAAGATATCATTAAAGGTACTGTTTCTGCAGATTATTATTTCGGTTCGCCCGTTACTAACGGAAATGTAACATTAAATATTTATAAAAAACAGTATTGGAGACCCTGGTGGTACTGGTCTGATTATAAATGGTTTTATAGCTCCTATATAAGACCGATTTCTTCAGGTGAAATGCAGCTCGTGTCACAGGAAACCGGGAAGCTGGATGACAATGGCGAATATGAATTCAGCTACGGAATTACCGACGATGTGCAGTATGATTATGTTTATGTTGTATCTGCAGAAGTAACGGATGCGTCAAGACGTGTAATTTCCGGTTCTTCTGAAGTTTTTGTAACAAGAGGTGCCTTTTCAATATTTACTTCTCCTGATAGATATTTCATTGAGAAAGGAAAAACAGTTAACATCCGCGTTAACGCGAATGATTTCTCTGATAATCCGGTGCAGACCAATTTTGATATATTTATAAACTATTCAAATTACCGCACTCATTATAATCAGGATAATATTGATATACTTCATGGAACAACAGATAAATTCGGAAAGGCATCCGTTCCATTTAATACATCAGGATTAAGTGAGGGATATTACTCGTATACTGTAAAAACGCACGATGCAAAAAACAGAGAGATTACATCTTCCTCTTCTTTTTACGTGGGAAATATAAATGATTATTATTATGGAAGAATGAATTCGGGACTTGAAATTGTCACCGATAAGGACGCTTATGATAAAGGCGACAGTCTTATTGCGTATATATTTCTTCCGACTCCCAATGCTGAAATACTATTGACTTATGAATCCGATATTTTTATTAAGTATAAGAAATATAAGGTCGAAGGTAACAATTTAACAATCCGTGAAAAACTAACTGACAGATTCGCTCCAAGTTTTAACATTTCAGTGTGCTATTTAATGGATCGTCAGTTCTATACCACAAGCAAGCTGATCGGTGTATTGGCGAAGGATAAATTCCTCGATATTACCTTAAAACCATCCAAAGGAATTTATAAACCCCGTGAGAATGCAGAATATCTTGTGTCGGTAAAGGATTATAAGGGGAATCCCGTTCCAAATACAGATGTATCCTTCGGAATAATTGATGAAAGTATCTATGCAATAAAAGAAGATGAGGTTCCGGAAATTCAATCGTTCTTCTATGCACCTACTTACTCATACATACCGACCTACTGCTCCCTACAGTCCAGCAATTTCAGCAGCAGCAGCCGGAAGGTGACATATATAGATAAATACTATTTTGAAGATGGGCACAGGGATGAATCTTCTTTAAAGAAAGCATCGGTATTCGGAAAAATCAATATTAAGGGAAGCGAAGATCCGGCAAGAGATCTTTATGTTATTCTCACGAGTGAAAAATATTATTATTCGACAAAGACAGATACTAACGGTGCTTATAAAATAGGCAATATTATCCTGGGTGATTATGAAGTTTATATATCCGGTTACGGTCATGATTTAACTCTGATAAAGACCATTTCAATTAATAAGAAATCACTCGAGTTCAATTTTTCTGTGGGAAAACCGGAAGTGACTCAGCAGGTGCAGAACCAGAATTTTAATCTTCCGGGTACCAGGGTGGATGAAATGTCATTGAACACTGCCGGTAAAGTAGCCGACGGTATGATGAAATCTGCAGAATTTTCCAAAGGCGGATATGTTAAACCGGAAATCCGTTCAAACTTTGTCGATGCTTTAATCTGGAAGGCAGATGTAATAACAGATAAAAACGGTGAGGCCAAAGTATCTTTTAATATTCCCGATAACCTTACCACCTGGAGAACAACTGTAAGAGGAGTAACCAAACAGACAGAAGTTGGTCAGCAGACGGATAAAATAATTTCCCGTAAGGATCTTATTGTAAGAATGGAGACTCCCCGCTTCTTCCGTGAGGGAGATGAACTGACCGTTTCAACTATCGTCCATAATTATCTTGACGAAAAGAAAAAGACAAAGATCACTTTCGATGTTGAAAATGTTGAGCTTATTGGTTCTGAAGTAAACAGCAGCGGATATGATCCGGATATTAATAAAGATAGAAATGGTGTATATGAAATTCTGGTCGATAAAAATGGTGAACTCAGAATCGACTGGAGAGTTAAAGTCAATAATCCGCTTGGTGAAGCGAAGCTGACTGCTCAGGCATTGACAAATGAAGAATCGGATGCCATTGAGCTTAAGGTTCCAATACTTCCAAAGGGAATTCGTGAAACAAAACCGCTCGTATCTGATTTTGATGATATAAATAAAACTGAAGTCCTTAACTTCAGGATTCCGGACGATGTTGATTTAAGAACTGCAAAACTTGAGTTCAATTTGAGTCCTTCTCTTGCCGGTACAATTATAAAGGCGCTTGATGATCTTGTAGGTTATCCTTACGGATGCGTCGAGCAGACAATGAGTCGTTTTCTTCCGACAATAATTGTTGCAAATGCTTTCA
>DATICR010000525.1:0-3742 GCA_035456745.1 Ignavibacteriaceae bacterium | reverse complement strand
CTTAGCACAACATAGTCGTGCAAAGTAAAAATACTTGAATAAAGTGATTTTTTATTCAATTCATAAACATAAAAAATTATAATTACAAAGCAAAAATATTGAAGATATTAAGGTCACTTTAAAAAAAATTTTAATCCAGTCCATAATAATTATAAAGTTAGCATGGGGAAATGTTAAAGTTGTTTGACACTTATTGGAACGGTCCTGAAACGATTGTGGAATAGTATTGTTGAATTATTAAACAGTATAATTGAGGAGTCCTGAAATCATTTATTAATTTTGACAAATGATTTTTACAAAATAAAGTATAAAACTTTTTCAGGATAATTACAAGTAATGTATAAAGAGCTGCGTCATGAATCTATGAATGAGTATTTAATTATCCATGAATTTTTTTTCGGAGCAATCGGCTAATGATGAAAATGATTGGCATTATTTGAAGAAGTTAATAAATAAGCTAAACTTTAGTAAATGACTCTTTGAGAATATTCGGAATACTAACTGATAATTTCGTTAAGTAAGGAGGCAGTATGCATTACGTGTATGTTTTTATTAAAATTTTTAATTCCATAATTTAATTGAAGAAGGCATCCGGGATTCCCGGTTAAAACAATGTCTGCCTTTGTTTTATCTATATTGTTCATTTTTTGTTTTAATAATTCCATTGAAGTATCATAATGAAGAATGTTGTAAATGCCTGCGCTTCCGCAGCATTTCGTCGAATCTTCCAGTGGAATTAAGTTTATTCCTTTTATTTGTTTAAGTAATTCCCTTGGTTGATCGTAAATCTTTTGCGAGTGCACATGATGACACGCATCATGATAAGTTATATCTTTAACAGAATTTTTGTAATGCATAGTTGTTTGTGCTTCATATAAAAATTCTGTAAGGTCTCTAACTTTAGATGAAAATAATCTTGCCTGGTCACACAGTTTTTCATCATCTCTGAAAAGCGCGCCATATTCTTTCATAAATGCACCGCAGCCTGCCGAATTTGAAATCAGGTAATCATATTTGTATTTGCCGAACTCTTTAATATTTATTTCAGCTAGTTCCCTGGCTTTTTTGAATTGTCCGTTATGAGCATTTAAAGATCCGCAGCACGTCTGACCGGTAGGAGAGATCACCAGAGCACCAATTTTATTCAGAAGTTCAACAGTATCTTTATTGACATCCGGAAAGAAGACATTCATAAGACAGCCATAAGCAAAAGCAAGCCGGAATTTTTCTTTTCCCACAGGCTTGTTTTCTTCTTTGATGAAACTATCACTGAATACTTTGGGGACATCCGGAGAAAGTCCTTCTATTTTCATTAATCCCGGAAAGATTTTATCAATTTTAACTGCGGAATGCAGAAATGTTCGTATCCCCGACATCTGATAAAATCTAAGAATTTTTGCCGCAAGTTTGAGTCTGTTTTTATTTGGAATAATTTTGTTGAGAAAGAAAGATTTAATTATTGAATGGTATCCTTTGCGTTCTACCTCAACCCTGGCTGCTTCAACCATTTTCCCGAATTTTACTCCTGCAGGACAGGCAGTTTCACAAGCCTGGCAGTCCAGACAAAAATTCATTTCATAAGCAAATGTATCGCTGATAGTTAACTGCCCTTCCGCAGCAGATTTTATTAATTTTATTCTTCCCCTAGGGGATGACCTTTCAAAATTGGTTATTAAATAGGTTGGGCAGGATGTCAGACACATCCCGCAGTGAATACATTGGGAATAGATGTCTGTAAGATCTCTGATTTCGTTGAATGAATCAGAATTGTAATCTTTTAATTTATTGATAGCTTTTTTCATCGGGCGGAATTTAATACTTCGCATTTAGGACTCAAAGAGAATATTTTGCCGGGATTAAGTATGTTATTTTCATCAATTGAGGATTTTATTTTTTTCATCATTTCCAGACCGGGTAATCCTGCTGCTTGTTCCAGGAACTGTTTTTTAGCGAGACCGGTCCCGTGTTCTCCTGTAATGGTTCCCCCAAGTTTTATTGCTTCATTAAAAATAAATTCGAATGCCTGGTGCGCTCTTTTTATTTCAGCTTTATCTCTTTCATCAGTAAGGCAGGTTGGATGAATATTTCCATCCCCGGCGTGTCCGAAGTTCCCGAAAGTAACATCAAACATCCGTGCGGCATCATTTACTTTTTCAATAATTCGGGGAAGTTCACTTCGCGGCACAGTTGCGTCTTCCAGGATTGCCGTAGGTTTTTTTCTTGCCAACGCACTGAAAGCTGTCCTTCTGGCAGTCTTTAAACTATTAGCTTCCTCATAATTTTTTGCCGTTCTGACCAAAGATGAATTATTTTTTTTCAAAAGATTAAAAATAATATCTGCATCCTCCTGAACAGCACTTCCCCTGCCGTCTACCTCGATCAAAAGCATAGCCTCACTATTTACAGGCAGACCAATATGAGTATAATCTTCAACGCAATTAATTGTTGTCTTATCAAGAAACTCCATCATTGACGGAGTTATATGTGCTGATATGATTCCTGCGACTGCATTTGCAGCATCTTTAAGTTGATCAAAATATGCAAGCAATGTAATTGTTAATGATGGTTTAGGCAGAAGTTTAAGGAGAACTTTTGTAATTATACCAAGAGTTCCCTCGCTCCCAACAATGAAGTCTCTCAAATTATAGCCCGCAACATCCTTCATATTTTTTCCGCCGGTTTTTAATAATTCCCCATCGGGGAGAATCATTTCAACACCAAGGACGTAATTTTTTGTAACTCCATATTTTAATCCCCGCAAGCCCCCGGCATTGTTTGCAACATTCCCACCGATAGTACAGACATTCAGACTACCCGGATCTGGCGGATAAAAAAGATCAAATTTTTCAACTTCATTCTGCAAGACACCTGTAATAACACCTGGCTCAACTAATGCAGTTAAATTTGATGAATCAATTTCAAGTATTTTGTTCCAGCGTGTCATAACAATTAAAAGTGAATCCTCTACAGGAATTGCCCCACCGCTAAGTCCTGTGCCCGATCCCCTCGGCACAACCGGGAATCTTTCCTGGTTAGCTAATTTTACCAGGTCGGAAATCTGCTCAGCATTTTCCGGAAAAACTATTGCTTCAGACAGTTGAGAAAACAATGGAGTGGCATCATAGGAATAGCTCAGCCTGTCCTCAACTGAATCAAAATAGTTTTGAGGTCCGACGATTTTTTTAATCTTGTCTTTCGCCGTAATGTTCAATTAATCTCCTAAACCGGAAAGAATCAGGAAGTGACCCTACTGAGTATCATTCTTACTATCAATGCAATTATTATTGCAATACTCAGATAAACAAGCAGAGTCCTAACAGATTTTCCCGTGATGAAAGCTGTGGAACGATAGCCTCTCCAACCGCATTTTTTACATCGAAACGTTTTAAGAAATGTTATTTTCTTTATAAATTTTTCACGCCAGTTTCTTGAGTGTGAACGGTAGATAGTTCCTTCGGAAAAACAGGAAGGACATTTTTCCGAAGCCGGATTTTTTCTATAGATTATCGCATATGATTTCATATTTCCAGTTTAAAATGTTAAATACATAAAACCGGGTAATTCTCATTTCTTAATGAAAATTCAATAACCTATTGTAAACTTTATCATTTGACAAAATAGAAACTGCTGCCTGGAACTGCGGATCATTATCAAGTGCCTCTATAACTCTACCATCCGAACCTAAATATCTAGCAGCTAATTCTGAATTGAGTTCCTGTAAAATTTCCGATTCGTAAATTTG
>DATICR010000524.1:0-4355 GCA_035456745.1 Ignavibacteriaceae bacterium | reverse complement strand
AAGTACCGATAGAGGTAACAGCTGGCAGATAATTTCACCAGACCTTACAACTAACGACACTTCTAAACAGAAACAGTATGATAGCGGCGGATTAACTTATGATGTAACCGATGCAGAGAATTTTACAACAATTATTTCAATTGATCCCAGTCCTATTAACAAGGATATAATATGGGTCGGGACAGATGATGGTAATTTACAATTAACAAGAAACGGAGGGAAAACCTGGAAAAATGTTTCGGGTAATTTTGGGGCCCCGGCAGGAACATGGATACCGCAAGTGAGAGCTTCGACGTATAATGAATCGGAGGCCTGGGTAGTGCTTGATAATCATCGACGAAACGATTGGAATGCTTATGCTTATTATACCAAAGATTACGGTGAACACTGGACAAATATTGCCGGAGATGATTCAATATTCGGATATGCACTTTCTATTCTTCAGGATCCGGCAGAACCCAATCTTATTTTTCTGGGGACTGAATTCGGATTATATGTTAGTTTTGATAAAGCAAAAACCTGGAATAAATGGAAAGAGGGATATCCGAATGTTTCAACAATGGATATGCAGATTCAGCCGCGGGAGAATGATTTAATTCTCGGAACTTTCGGAAGATCGGTTTACATACTCGATAATATTGAACCATTAAGAGAATTAGCTGGAAATAATAAAATATTGGATGAAAAATTATATCTGTTTCCTGTTCCGAAATCGAGGGATGATTATTACCGATGGAAAGGTCCCGGTCCGCTTTATCCCGGTGAGAGTGACTTCAATGGTGAAAACAGAAAACAGGGCGCTATGATTACATTTTTGGCAAATCCCGATACGACAAAAGAAAAAGAAACTGGAGAGACGGATACACTAAATACCGGAAAATTAAAAGGTGACAGCGTTAAAGTTGAAATAATAAATACGGAAGGGAAAATCATAAGAACTTTTGAAGAAAAAATTGAACAGGGGATAAACAGAGTGTACTGGAAATATGACAGAAAAGGAGTTCGCTGGCCTCATGAACCTAAACCGGAAAAAGAACATGAATTCAGCGGACCAACGGTTTTGCCCGGAACATATAAAGTTAAAGTTATTTTTGAAAATTATGCAGATTCAACTAACATAGAATTTAATTCCGATCCTCGTTTTAATTTATCAGTAGATAATCTAAAAGCCAGAAGCGACTATCTTGATAAAATACTTGCTAAAGTTGAAATTGCCACCCGTGCAGCCGATAGAATTCGTGAAGCTGAAAAAACTATTGATATTATCATAAGCAGGATAAAAGAAAAAAGCGGTAAACAAATTGACAGTCTTAATAAACTAAATAAATCAGTGAAAGACTCACTTAAAAATTTAATGGAATTAATTAATCAGCCGGAAGTACAGGGAATCAGGGATAATCCAAATACACTAGGCAACAGATTAAATACAGTTTATGAATATATTAATTCTTCTTTTGATGCTCCTGGTAAAACTGCTGACGAAGCCCTTCAGCTTGCTGATGAAAAGCTTGCCAGTACGATAAAAAGAATCAATAATTTCTTTGATACTGTTTGGAAAAATTATGAGAATTCAGTTGACAATGCAGGAGTCTCAATTTTTGAAAAATATGAACCGCTCGAAATAAAAAAATAAATGGAAATGAGGAAGTAAAAAGTAAGAACCTTTTCATTTTTAATCTCATCCCTCACTTCTCACAGGTGGTTTTTACCCCGCTATACTTCGCGGCGGGGCAGGCGCTGATGAACGCTGAAAATATGTTTAGCTGCCATGAAAAAAGATATCGATAATTTAATAACACAATTTAATATTAAGAGCTTGATATACGTTCCGCTGTGAGCGACGTCTGGAGCGGGATCTCCACTTCGCTCCGACTGATCCATATAAAATCGGGATGCTTATCCATTTTACAATCTAAATGGCGAAGCCATCTCTCTGTTTACTCTGTTTTCCCAGTGGTTTAAGTTTCTCCCTTTAGGGTACGATTTATTTTTGACAGGTTTACCAATTCTATGCGAATTAATAGCAATTATTGACTAAAGTTAAATAAAGGACTATTTTCCTAACGTTTCCCACTTTTATCTTTATTTATTTGCCATACAACCGGCATATAATATTTTAACATATGATTTCTTTAGGATAAATATGATAATTCCTAATAAAAGGAAATTTATCTTCAAATTTTTCATTGTCATTTTTATGACTGTGACCAATTTACATGCGCAGCAGATAAAGTTTAAGCACCTCACAGTGGAAAACGGTTTATCTCATAATGTTGTCAATTCTATGCTTGAAGATCATTTTGGATTTTTATGGTTTGGAACAGAAGATGGTCTGAATCGTTTTGACGGCTACAGCTTCAGGATTTTTCGTAATATTCCCGGAGATACAAATTCCATTTCTGATAATGATATATGGTCACTTTTTGAGGATTCATCAGGAAAAATCTGGGCGGGTACACAAAATGGAATATTAAATTGTTATAATCCGGAATATGAAAAATTTCAGCATTATAAACTGAAGAGCAGTGAACTAAGCGGGAACAGCATTACGTGCATGTATATTGATAAAAAAGGATATATGTGGGTAGGTTCTTACAAGGGCGGATTATACAGATTCAATATAACAACAGGAGAATGTCTTAACTGGCAAAATAAACCGGGAGATAATTCATCCTTAAGCAACAAATTTGTAACTACGATTTATGAAGATCGGGAAGGAAATATTTGGGTGGGTACATATAACGGTTTGTGTCTTCTTGATAAAAATTCTTCTCAGAACTCTTTCAAACGCTTTTTTCATAATTCAAATGATAATAATTCAATTACTGATAATATTATATGGAAAATCCTCCCCTCTGCCGACAGCAATTATGTATGGATCGGAACTTATAACGGGTTGACTTATCTGAATTTAAAAAAGAAAGAATTTATTCAAATAATTCCTGATGAAAATAATCCTGAGAAATTCAGCCGGAGCATCAGCTCAATTTGTGAAGTGGAGCAAAATAATAATAAATATTTATGGGCCGGGACATACGACGGACTCGTTAAAATAATTTTACCCCGTCAACCTGACCCGAAAAAGAAATATTCCAATCTGAAATTTTCCCGATGGAAAAATTCTGAAAGCAATCCTTATAGTGTTAATAACAATCATATCAATCAAATTTTAACAGATAGATCGGGTGTTATCTGGGTTGCAGGTGAAGATGGGGTAGATTATTATCCGGCACAGAAGGATAAATTTAAATTACCGGCAGATTTTAAATATGAAAATATCGATTTCAATAAATCTAACATTAATAATTTACAATCTATATGCGGGATAGGAAATGATATATATTTAGGTACATCATCCGGGTTGTACATTCTTAAATATTTTTCGGATAATTATCATCTGGTAAAATCAGGTGAACTTTCTGATCAAAATATCTGGTCTCTAAATTCAGGAAGCCGCGGCGATTTATGGATAGGGACCTATGGAAACGGATTAGCTCATCTTATCACTGGCTCGGGGAAAATTCAAAAGTGGAAGGGCAACTGGTTTGATAGTTCAGATATCGGGAATTCATATGTAAGATCTCTTCACCAGGATAAATCAGGCAATGTATGGATCGGATTTTGGGGAGTGGGGCTGAATAGGTTAAATCCTCAAAACGGGAAAATAGATAGATGGCATCATGAGGAAGATGACCCTGAAAGTTTAAGTTACGACGATGTATGGGTGATTTATGAGGACAGCTATGGGCGCATATGGATAGGTACTTATGGCGGCGGATTAAATTTATTTAATCCCGAAGGTGAAGGAAGTTTTTATAAATGGCTGAGCGGGTCAGGTAAGCAGCCTGAACTCAGTAATAATAATATTTTATCGATTTGCGAGTCGCGCTTTCCTGAATCCAATAATAAAACTGTGTTATGGATTGGAACGACAAATGGATTAAATAAATTTGTAATCAGTAATAATACTATTCCGTACAAACCGGAAGTAGAGATAGATGATTTTTTATCACGCAGCGAATTTCTGACCAGAACGATTAATGGCATAGAAGAAGATAAAAAAGGAATTCTATGGATAACAACGAACAGGGGACTGGCCAAGTTTGATCCTTCAACAGGCAGAATTGAGAACTTTACTGTCTTTGATGGATTGCAAAGCAATGAATTTAATCCCGGTGCAATTTATCAATCACCATCGGGGGAAATATATGTCGGGAGTATCAAAGGTATCAACATTTTTAATCCCGATAGTATTTACATCTCTGATTACAAACCGGCAATTGTTTTAACACACTTCCAGATCTTTAATCAGGATGCAAATGTGGGATCCGATGCACCTTTGAAATCTTCTCTCA
>DATICR010000523.1:0-9115 GCA_035456745.1 Ignavibacteriaceae bacterium | reverse complement strand
AGAGATTAAAAAAATATTGGATCCGAATCTTATCCTTGGCAGGGGAAATCTCTTTGACTTCGAAGAGTTGAATTTACTTTAACAGATGAAGTAATTAGTATGTAGTATGCAGTAAGTAGATCAAATCACTACCTACTTTTTACGATTTACTTATTACTTCATCCACTCATTTCTTTTTTGCCAAATGCTTTCTACTCCCTGTCTTGCCTACTCTTTGTCAGTTTTTGTATATAAAAGTCCCATTCATCATTATTCATTTTAACCAAGTCCAATAAAGAAGTTAATACGCCGATTGAAAGTTTTGTTGATTGAAGACTGCTGACTGAGGACCATTTCCCTTTGCCTTCCGCCATTGACTTTTGCCTACTGCTAATTGCCCCTGCCTAATTATCACATACCCCCCTTCAACTCCTTCTTTGCTATTTTATATTCCGGAATAATCTTTTCAACCAGCATCCAGAATTTTTTTGAATGATTCATTTCTTTCAGATGACAAAGCTCGTGAATAATAACATAGTCAATGATTTCTTTCCTGTATTTCATCAACCTGTAATTAAGAGATATATTACCTGACGTTGAGCAGCTTCCCCATCTTGTTTTTTGATTTCTTATTCTGATTTGTCCTATTCTGAATTTATATTTTTGAGCAAGCTCTTTTGTTCTTTCAGTCAGGTAGTTTTTCGCCAGGTGTCTGAGCCACACATTATAAATTGCTTCCCGTTTAACATTTGAACCAGGAGGACTTTCGATTGAAAGAGTATTTTTATTAAAGCTAATCCTGTGCTTTTCCAGAAAAAGATTATACTTTTGGATTATCTCAATCTTTTTACCGAAATAAGAGAAATCTTCTGTTAATGGAAGAATCTTAAGATGCTTTAAAATCCACTCTTTCTTTTTGAATATGAATTTTTCTGCTTCTTCGATTCTGCACCTCCGGGGAAGAACAACTTCCAATCCAGTGGAAGGGTTTATCTGAAGGCGAAGATATTTTGCTTTCTTGCTGTACTTTATCTGATATGTTAATTCATTATCATTTATAAAAAGTTTAGCGTAATTAATCCTGTTCTTCTTCATGTAGCTTTCTTATCTTTACAACTTTTTCTATGCCTTTAATATCGTGATTTAATGAATTATAATAAGTGTAACGAATTGCTTCCAGTGTTTTAAATTTAAAACCGACTGATGCATTGCGCCAGAATTCTCTTTCAGCATTATCCGCTTCTTCAAAACTATTATATTTCTTTACTACTTTTTCCATATTCTTTTATCCAGGTTAAGTCATTTTTATCCTTAACCCTATTTGCATTTAGGAGGAATACCGAATTGAATTACCTTATTTTCAGAAGTAAGGTCATCAAGTGTTACACCCATATTTCCAAACCCAAAATCATCAATTACTTTCAGTACTAATTCAGCATTATGTTTTGTAGAGTTTATCAAATGTCTATATCCTGAGTAACTTTGGGCCGGGAATAAACAGATACTGCATAACCACCCACAATCAAATATTCGACTTTATATTTTATTATAAGTTTAATAAAATCTTTAAATCATCGTAAAAATTCTGACTCATCAATTTAACTTTTTATATATTGTTTTTTCTTTATTATCCTGCAGCAGAATCCCAAGCTCTTTTAATTCATCCCTTATTTTATCGGCAAGCTTAAAGTTTTTCTCAAGCTTTGCATCCTGCCTTAGTTTTATTAGCAGTTCAATTAAATCATTTTCAAGTTTGCCGTCGCTTTCAGTCTTTAAAGAATTAAAATCGAGTATACCGAGAACATCGACTGCAGTTTTATTCAAAAAATCCTTTACACCACTATAAAATTCTCTGCTGATATTTACGTTGCCGGCAATAACACGATTTACTTCCTTCACAAAATCAAATATTACAGCAGCTGCCTGCGGTGTATTGAAATCATCATCCATTGTTTCTTCAAATGATTGAAAGAAGCTTTTGAAATCGAACTCCGGGAAATTGGTTACATGCGATGTTTTCAATTCTCTCTCAATCAGCTCTGCAAGATTATTTAATTTTTCCAAACCTTTCTGTGCGCCTGCAAGCAAATCTTCGGTAAAATTTAAAGGACCGCCGTAATGTGCCTGTGAGTATAATAACCGCAAGGCTTCTGCCGGATATTTATTGAGGATTTCCCTTGCTGTAAAAAAATTGCCGAGTGATTTCGACATTTTTTCTTCATTTATATTCAGAAAGCCAAAGTGAATCCAGTAGTTAACAAATTTCTTTCCGTTAGCCCCTTCACTCTGGGCAATTTCATTTTCATGATGGGGGAAAATTAAATCGTTCCCGCCGGCATGGATATCAAAATTTTCACCAAGATGGCTGCAGCTCATAGCAGAACACTCTATATGCCAGCCGGGACGGCCTTTTCCCCATGGGCTTTCCCAATAGGGTTCACCTTCTTTTGCTTTTTTCCATAAGGAAAAATCCAGCGGATTTTTTTTCTCTTCATTTATTTCGATCCGCGCTCCGGATTCAAGCTCATCAATCTTTTTGCCGCTTAATTTCCCGTAATCCTTAAATTTTGAAACATCATAAAATACATTTCCATTTACATTATAGGCAAATTTCTTGTCCACAAGCTTTTTAATCATCGATATGATATCCGGCATATGCGCTGTAGCTTTAGGGTAAATGTCTGCTCTTTTTATTTTAAGCTTATCTATATCTTCAAAAAAAGAATTTATGTAATGTTCTGCGATTTCATGCGAATCTTTTTTCTGCTCGATAGATTTTTTAATAATCTTATCATCAACATCGGTCAGATTCATTGCGAAGGTAACGTTGTATCCTTTATAGATAAGATATTTTCTTATTATATCAGCCATTACAAAAGAGCGTGCGTTACCTATATGAAAATAATCGTATACCGTAGGTCCGCAGACATACATCTTAACATTCGGCGGATCTATAGGTTTAAATTCTTCTTTTCTTTTTGTTAATGTATTATAAATAAACATTTTCAGTTCTTTTTAATTCGGTATCAAAAGATAACTATTTTATAAAACAAAACTAAAAATCAGAATTTGTTGTAAATCAATCATTAAGTCATTCAGTCGTTTTTATTTATTCGTTTTCCATACTTATCCGATCATCTTCTGCATCACTCTACTTCTCCCCTTCGTTTCTGAACTGCAACAACCAGCAAACCCAGCATTCCGAGATCGCCATAAAGTAAAGGCGCAAATACGGGTGCAAAGACAAGCATTCTTTCAAGACTCAGCTCTCCGGTACCGGCAAGGTCAGCTGATAAATGAAATCCGAATCCCAATACACCTACAATGATAGCTGCAATCATTGTCCAGAAATAAACAAACTCATCTCTTTTTGTCCATTCTTTTGATAGCGCGATTGTTATTACAACTGAAGTTGCAAATAATCCATACACAATTGCGATCATTTTATAGGGAGTGTAGCCGTACTGTGCATGATCAATTATTGAAGTGAGGGCACTCGCACCAAAACCTAATCCCACCAGCCAGAGGAAATGGCGATCTCGTGAGATCGGGGCATGGAAAATCCCCAGACCGGGAACATTAAGCATTCCCTCCTGACCCTCCGCTTCTTCCGTAATTGCATATAATCCTAATAATGATATACCTGCAAATGCCAGGGGGGCAAGAATAGGAGATCCAAATACCACCCATGACCATGTAAGACTGCCGAAAGGATTAAGGATTGCATTGAGGTGAAAGGCGGTACCAATTACTCCCACCAGTAATCCTATACCCATCAAAAATATATGTACAAGTGCTGCCCATTTTTTGGGTTCAGGCTGGAATGAAATTATAAAACACGAAATCGCCCCGAAGGGAAAGAAAAAGATAGGGATCCATTCGTATACCGGGATAAAATGATTTATTGAGTGTGCAAGGGCAACATCCATTCCGGTAAAGAATAGATTTATTCCTACGAATATTAATAGCAAGCGGTTCTTCTCCATCGGCAGCCGGATGTTTGCAAGATGAAAGATTTCAACTTTATTCATTTTATCTTCCTCCACTATGCTCTCTTCTTAATCTTTCCGCATCTTCTTTAACTTTATTCAGCCGGTTGAGAAGCGGGTATATACCATGCCATTGAACATAGTCAGGTCCCTGCATGTATGCCGCAAACTTAGCTGTTCTTCCATAGTAATGCCATAGATCAAATGCATCAAAACTGATTTGTGTGGCAAAAGGTTCAGTAGTGATAATTCCATCTTTGATTAATCCGTTTATTATGCCTGTAGCTTCATTCACTTTTATATTTACATAGGCGACAACACTATCTGCTTTTGTATAAAGAGTATCAACAAATTTTGGTGAATGGCAATTGATACAAATGGATTTCATTGCATCTCTTCCCTGAACAAAATTTGACCTGTTGCCGGATACTGCGGCAAATAAAAATTTAGATAACCGTTCTCCTACATCGTGAGTAGTGCCCTGGGTTCCAAATCCGCTCATATGGCAAGTTGCACATGTAGGTGCAGGCATATCTGCCGTTGTTAATCTTCCTGTTTTTTGAGACCAGTTCCAGGATTCTCCCTGTGTTTCATACATAACCCCGTGAGCAGACTCTTCATAAATTTCCATCTGCGGATGGTCCGGTCCCAGATGACACTGTCCGCATATTTCCGGTTTCCTTACCTGTTCAATTGAGAACTCATGTCTCAAATGGCATTTATTGCAATTACCTATGCTTCCGTCGGCATTCGGTTTCCCGATGGAATGACAGCTTTGGCATGCAAGCGGAGTAACCATAGGTCCTTCTATATCAAACAGTGAATTTCTTGTGGCAGTAATGATACCATTCGGTCCCCTTGTGGCTTCCGGAATATTCTCATTAATTATTTTTTGCTGCTCTGCGGTAAAATCATCAAAACCGTTCAGGGCCATCCATGCAGGAGAGCTATGCCTGCTATGTTCGAACTGTGTATTTTCGGCAGGATGACATCTTGCACATTGCTTCGGTGTGGGTGACACAGAAATAAAAAATCCTTCGTGTTCTTCTCCCATTGGATTGCTTTTGTCCACAACATGGCAGTCAACGCACTTTACTCCTGACCTTGCCATAGTACTTCTTGCAAACTGATTAACAATATCCGGGGAAACTCTTTTATGGCAGGTTGCACATTTATCTGCAAGATTCACACTGATCTGCTGCGTTCCCGGTTCACCGCCGGAAGGAAGCTGAGTAAAAATGTAGATAAGCAAAAGAATGATTACGGTGGTTACAACACCAATGACTAATGTTTTTGGGATCCCGGAAGGCATAGTTCTCTCCTCTATATAAATAAAAGGTATTAAAAAACTCAAATAGTATAGACAATTTTAAATCATTACAGACTAAATTTCCACAATTCCTGGAAAAATTGAAAGGTTATTTTATCCTTCATTTTTAACTGTTTATATGTCTTTGCTAACTATCTGGTTATTGATGGTTTTCACGCAGATTAACACAGTTTAATTTTGACTAAGTCGAATCAGCTATTTAGAAAAACCATTTATACCGAGTGTAAGTTTAATTTAAGAAATATGATTTCCGCTGATCCCTTCAGGATGCCTATCAATTTTGCTTTAAAAGTTTTGATGGAAAAAGAAAATACTTAACTATATTTATATGTAAAAAACTGGGAGTTAAAACAAAGGGTCAAATGGATAATAAATACAAATACTCCGACTTAACAAAAGAAATAATTAAAGCTTTTTATTTTGTATATAATAAATTGGGTTATGGATTCCCAGAAAAGATATATGAAAATGCGCTATTAATTGAATTAAGCAAAAAAGGATTATCTGCTGAAAAACAAAAATTTATCACGGTATATTTTGAAGGTCAAATTGTAGGAGAATTTTTTGCAGATATATTGGTAGAAAATAAAATTATTATTGAATTAAAAACTGTAGAATCTCTTTGTCCTGAACACGAGTTCCAGTTATTGAATTATTTAAAAGCATAAGAAATAGAAGTGGGATTGTTGATGAATTTTGGGAAAATCCCGCAAGTAAAAAGAAAAGTTTATACCAATCTGTGAAGCAATCATAATTATGCCGGAAGATGGATAGTTTTTAAGCAGGTAAACGCAGATCTGTGTTCATCTGCTTAAAAGCCATCCGAATTAAATCTAAAAACTTTCCATTTATCGATCTCAGTCTATTTTTTGAGTTTCACAAAACTTTATCACAAATAATTATGTTAGAAAGGCATTCCGATTTATCGGAATCGGCGTAAATCAAGATGGTTATATAGAAGAGAGAATCTAAAATATTGAAATTTATTTCTTTTGATTTAAAAATCTTATTATCTGTGTTCATCTGCGTAAAAGCCATCCAAATTACGGTCCCATTTTGTGCATACTTTTTAATTCACCGACTTATAAATTTCAATCTTTTCAATAATTCTTTCATGTCTTCTGGTAATTCGGAATCGAAACGCATGAATTTTTTTGTATGCGGGTGTTCAAAACCGAGGGTTTTTGCGTGGAGTGCCTGGCGCGGAATTATCATTAAAAGATTATCTACACGGCTTTTGATTTTTGGAAGAGAGGAACCATATACGATTTTGGTGCCGCCGTAAGTTTCATCACCAAAAACAGGATGGTTTATTGCGGAAAGGTGAACTCTAATCTGATGAGTTCTGCCGGTTTTTAAATTAAGTTTCAGGAGAGAGGTGAATTCAAATTCCTCAAGTACTTTGTAAAAGGTTAATGCTGATTTGCCCTCTGTTGCGGATGCAGCAAATTTCTTCCTGTCTGATTTACTCCGGGCAATGTTGAAACTTATCTCCCCTTCCGGTTCTTTAAATAATCCCCATACTATTGCCTGATATTCTCTTTCAATAATGTGCTTTGAAAACTGATATGCCAGCCTTGAATGTGTCCAGTCATCTTTAGCAACTACCAGCAATCCGCTTGTATTCTTATCGATGCGGTGAACTATACCCGGTCGGCCGGGTTCATTCAATCCACTTAACTTTGCCGAATGATGGAGCAGAGCATTTACAAGAGTTCCGGTATAATTTGAATATGCCGGATGAGCAACCATTCCCGCAGGTTTATTTACAATAATCAAATATTCATCTTCAAAAAGTATATCAAGTGGTATATTTTCAGGTTCGGTTTCTTCAGGGCGCGGAGTTATTGGGTGAGAAGCTTCAATTATATCATCAGGTTGAACGAGATAACTTGGCTTAACAAATTTCCTGTTTACCGTAACCAGTTTTGCTTCGATTAATTTCTGAACTTTAGACCGGGTAGCATTTTCAATTAAATTGGTCAGATAGAGATCGAGGCGTTCCTTCTTCTTCCCCGGAGGTACCTCAAAGTGGTATTTCTTTTCCCTGATTAGTTTCGCCATCTTGTTTTTTGTCTTCCTGTGACGATGCATTCATTGAATTATCTGACTGAGAGGAATGTATATCATCATAATTTTCTTCGACTACAGATGTTTCATTTATAACTTTCTCACTTGCTTCTGCATTTTTTTTATAGAAGATGATCAGGATCAGAACTCCGATTGTAACAGCCGCATCTGCAAGGTTGAAGATCGGCCACCTGTCGTAGTTTCTGCCAAGAAGTGAAAAATCAAAAAAATCAACATCAAGGAAATCAACAACCTTTCCGTAAAGTACCGGGGCATAACCATAAAATACTCCGTAAAACATCCTGTCAATCAGGTTGCCGATTGCACCACCTAAAATAAATGCAAGAGCCAGACGCAGCGAAAATCTCTGGTTCCTTACAACATAAATATAAATGATAAGACCAACGCTAGCTGCAAGAGAGAAAATGGATATCCAGAGTTTGAAATCCAATCCGGGATCAAAACCGAACGCCATACCGGGATTTTCAATAAAAGTAATCCTGAAAAAGTTTCCAATCACCGGAATCTTTTCTCCTTCATACATTCCTGCATATTTAAAATGGAGAAACGGGATTGAGAACCCCTTAACTAATAACTTTGTTAACTGATCTGCTAATACAATAAAAAGTGATACAAATAATACTCGCAAACTATTCCTTATCTTTTACCAAAAAATTTTCCAGACCACTACCCGTCATCTCTTTCTCTTTATTGTTTTTCCGGATAACAAGAAGGAGACTAATCATACCCGCAGTGACAGCAAGATCGGCAACATTAAATACATAATTTCCGATGGTACTTTTAAATAAATAAATATTGAATAAATTAAGGTTAAAAAAGTCGACCACTTTACCATAAAATACGGGGGCATATCCATACAGAATCCCGTAAAAGAGACGATCAATCAGGTTGCCTACCGCTCCTCCCAGAATCAATGCTATTGACAGCTTCAGCCCGAAACTCTTATTCCTTATTTTGAAGAAGAAAACGAAGAGTCCAATGCTCGCCAGTAAAGTAAAAATTGACAGGAGAAGTTTAAATTCAGAACCGAATGTAATTCCAAAAGCAATACCCGGATTTTCAACCAGGGTAATGCTGAAGAGGTTACCGATTAATGGTATCTTTTCGCCCGGAAACAATCCATTTAAATGAATACCCGGAATCCCTTTGACCCATAATTTTGTTACCTGGTCTACAATTACAACTAAAAACGAAACAAATAATAATCTCAATTCATTACCTCAACCTGAATCAGCCTGTTTCACAATAAAATTATTTTTTTTCCTGTCTTTGTTTTATCGCCACGCACAACTGACTGTGTGGTACTGCCTCCAGTCTTGCTTTAGGAATTAAAGGACATGTTTCGCACAGATGCTGGGGTTCTTCAATACATTCGATGCAAATACCATAAGTTCCGGCTTCGATTCTTTTTAATGCATCTTCCAGATATCCAAGGAATTTATTTTCGCGCTGGGCATATAAAAAGGTTTTCTCTCTTTCCATTGCATCAGTTCCCTGTTCGGCCATATGAAGTGAATAGGGGGAATTTTCATTTATATATTCACCTGTGGTCGGGTCAAGCATCTGTTCTTTAAGATTCTGCAGCTGTTCAATGATTTCATCTCTTTTGGAAAGAATAATTTGTTTAAAATGTTCAAGATCCTTTTTACTATAACCTTTAATTTTCTGCATTGCTTTGGCACGTTCTTCTGCCTTCTTATCAGCAAGAGTCATCTCAGGTTGTTTT
>DATICR010000522.1:0-4381 GCA_035456745.1 Ignavibacteriaceae bacterium | reverse complement strand
CATTGCGGGAATTGCCTCCTCAATTGCCCGTCGTTTCATTTTCATAAAATCCACAAGGGTATTATCAAGATCAAAAATTACCGCACGAATCAAGATAAACCTTCCCTTTCTTTGATAATCTTCATCAACAAGTAGATGGCTGCATGATAACCCTTTTCCTTAAAGCCACATATATAACCATCGCAAGCAGAAGTGGTTATCATTTTTTGTCTATATTTTTCCCGAGAGCTTAAATTAGAGAGGTGTACTTCAATCCTAGGAATTACAAGTTCAGCAAGTGCATCTCGTATCGAAACTGATGTATGAGTATATCCTCCCGGATTAATAATTATTCCATCGGAATCAATTGATTGGATTTTATTAATAATGTCACCTTCAATATTACTTTGATAGAATTCAAGTTGTACTTCCGGAAATGCAGATGTTAAGTTTCGATTTATAACATCCAGAGTCAGATTTCCATAATGGTCAGGGTCTCTCTTCCCCAGGTTATTCAAATTTGGTCCATTAATTATTGTTATTTTCATCTTAGCTCAGCCATCTCATCAATGATTTCCCTCATTCTAGGATTTATGTATATTCTGTCGATACCGAGCTCTTTCAATGCAGCAGAAAGTATCATTACTTTTTTTTGAAGGTTCATCATTTTATTAATTACAATGATTTTGTTTTCTTTTAAAAGACAGTATCCTCCTTTGAAGTCGCCCTTCTCAAATCTTACTTCTGCACCAAGCTGCAAAGCAAGTGCTTTCAGGTCCTGTATAATCTCTTCGAATTCTTTTTCTTTAATTTTCACTCGAAATTTTTTCCCGTGTTATCGGTTTAAATATTGCAAGAATAAAAATAGCAAAATAGCATAACAATTCTATTAAAGGAAAACTGCTCAAATCCTTAAATCTCTTTATGATCAGAGTTATTATCTCATTTCCTTTAAACATACCCGAATTAACCTGCATAAAAATCCTGTAGTCAATCGTCATTAAATATATTTCAAAGGGAAAGGTAATAATGACTAATACCGTAATAATGAAAAGCCAGCCGTTTTGTTTCAGACTTAATCCGGCAGTAAATAAAAACAAAATAAAAAATACTATAAAAATTATATAAAGAATAAAGGTAGCGACAATGGAAGGATTTAATGTAATCAGGATCCCATTGAGATTTTGTTCATTGACATATGGTTTATAAGCAGTAAGTGTTTCATCAAAAAGCTGATAGGTTAAAAACATCCTTACCAAATATCCCCCCATCCAAAGTATACAGGCCAAAGAAGATATGCCTAAGAACAGTCCTGAAATTTTGCTAATCTTTTTCATTATTTTATACAATTGTAGAAATTAAAAATAATAAAAATTATTGAATTATGATTATTGCCTCAATTGACATCGGTTCAAATACAATGCTTCTTTTAATTGTGAAAATTAATTTGCAAACAGGAAATATCATTAAACTTAAAGATGAACTAAGATTATCCCGAATTTCTAAAGGATTAATACCAGGCGGGAAAATTACCCATCAATCGGAGAAACGCCTTTTTGAGGTATTACATGAATATTTTGAAATTATTAAAACATACGGATGTAATACAGTTTTAATTTCCGGCACTAATGCATTCAGAATAGCATCCAATACTGATGAAATAACAGCGAGAATCAAAGATGAATTTAACGCAGAACTAAAAGTTCTGACCGGGGATGAGGAGGCAGAACTGGCTTACCTGGGAACTGAAGATTATGGGAATAAAAATGAAACTAAACTTGTGATTGATATCGGTGGAGGCAGCACTGAATTAATATATGGGAAAGATCAGATTTTCTTTCTGAAAAGTTTTAATGCCGGTGTCGTTCACTTATCTGAGAATTTTTTGAAAAATGACAGACCCGCAGTTTCAGAACTGAAGGCAATCAATGATTATCTTGAGGAAATATTAGGTGTGCTCCCTAAGCTATTATATGCTCCGGATATTACCCTTGCTCTTGCCGGAACGCCTGTAACTTTGAGTTGTATACTTAATAGATTATACAATTATGATGAAACTATGGTTGAAGGATATATTTTAAATTATTATAATGTGCAATTTCTATATGAACATCTGTCCAACCTTTCCCCAAGAGAAATATTAAAACTCTATAAGGGAATTGTCCTGGGAAGGGAAGATTTAATATTAAGTGGAACTTCTATCCTTCTGTATATAATGAAATTACTAAAAATAGAAAAAGTAATAGTTAGTACTAAAGGAATTCGATATGGGGCTATCAGAAGGTATCTATCAAAGCTTACTTAGAGATGTTTGTTCTGTATGAATGTGTTCGAAGGAGGTCTGCTATTGTCTGGTTCAGGATAATTTAGGGTATAGTGTAATCCTCTACTTTCTTTTCTCATCTTGGCGGATTTAATAATAATATAGGAGCACGCTATGAGATTCCTGACTTCCAGTATTTCTTCGAAAACTTTAGTTTTCTTGTACAATGCTTCTGTCTCCTCAAATAGTGTATGTATTCTCTTCCCTGCTCTATCTAATCTTAAATCAGAACGGACGATACCGACATAATTCCACATTACTTCTTTTACTTCTTTAGCGGAATGAGTAATAAGGATTTTTTCATCGGAACTAAGTGTCCCGGAATCATCCCAATCAGGTATATCAGTTATAATCCCGTCATAATTATTTATGAATTCTTTTAAGTCCTTCGTAGCCCTGTAAGCAAACACCACGGCCTCCAGTAAGGAATTACTAGCCAAGCGATTTGCACCATGTAATCCTGTCATCGAAACCTCCCCGCACGCATATAAACCTTTGAGTGAAGTTCTTGAAAATTCATCAACAACTATACCTCCGCAGGCATAATGGGCAGCAGGAACAACAGGAATAAAGTCTTTAGTCATATCGATTCCGTAGTTCAAGCAGGTTTTATAAATGTGCGGAAAATGTTCTATTATTTCTTCCGGCTTCCGATGAGTTATATCAAGATAAACAAAATCCTCTCCGCTTTTTTTCAGTTCATTATCTATTGCCCGCGCAACTATATCCCGAGGTGCCAGTTCTTTTCTGGAATCATAATTTTCCATGAAAGTTTCACCAGATTTTAATCTAAGCCTGGCGCCAAAACCTCTAACGGCTTCTGAAATCAGGAAAGAGGGTTCATCTTTTACCCTTTGAACTTTCTGTCTGTAAAGTGAGGTAGGGTGAAACTGCACAAATTCCATATTACCAATTTTGGCCCCAGCCCTATAGGCCATAGCGAAACCATCTCCTGTAGCTATTCGAGGATTTGTTGTGTGGAGATAAACCTGTCCTAACCCGCCTGTAGCAATAATAGTAGCTTTTGAAGATACCTTAAATACTTTATCAGTTTGAACGTCCAGAATATAAGCACCCCAGCAATTTCTGTTACTTAGTGTTTTATTTTTTAATTGTAGGACGTTATGTTCCGTTATTAAATCTATTGCAACTGCATTTTCCAGAACCCTGATATTACTTTTTTCATTTACTGCGTCAATTAAAGCCCGTTCTATTTCTTTTCCGGTCAGATCCTTTGCGTGAAGAATCCTTGCCATTGAATGTCCGCCTTCCCTTGCGAGATCAAACTTCCCCTTTTTCTTTGTAAATTTCGTACCGATATCCACCAGATCATATATTCTGTCAGGACCCTCCGTTACTGTGATTTCAACTATATATTTATTACATAATCCTGCTCCTGCAATCAATGTATCCTCGATATGTTTTTCAAAGGAATCATTCATATCCATAACACTGGCAATTCCGCCCTGGGCATAATTGGTATTGGATTCGGATTTATTTTTTTTCGTAGCTATTATCACATCAGCAAATTCCGATATTTGTAAGGCTGCAAATAGTCCCGCAATTCCACTTCCTATTATCAGTACATCAGTCTTCATATTATTTATTTTTTAAAACCTCGTGTAAATTATATAAGAAAAAATCTATATCGCTTTTAGAAGAAATTAAAGGCGGCAATAAACGGATCACTGTATTACTGGTACAATTAGTAAGAACCTTCCTTTCCCTCATTTTTTTAACCAGGTCATTACCGGGATAATTCAGTTCTACTCCAAGCATAAATCCCTTACCACGAATTTCCTTTATATCTTCGGAATACATAAGCTTTATTTCATAAAGCTGTTCCTTCAGATATTTTCCAAGCTTATCAACATTATTCAGCAGACCTCTTTCAAAGACTTCTTCCAGTACAACTTTGCCAGCAGCACAACAAACCGGATTGCCTCCGAATGTTGTTCCGTGAATGCCGGGGGTGAAATCATTTTCAAATTTAGGTGAGACAAGAATGGCTCCCAAAGGAAGTCCACCGCCAATTGCCTTGGCAACGACAATTATATCCGGTTCAATATCATAATGATT
>DATICR010000521.1:0-3088 GCA_035456745.1 Ignavibacteriaceae bacterium | reverse complement strand
TTAAAGTAACTGAGAGTACTATAACGATACCCGGCAGCATATTATTGCCGGGATTGGCTATGGAATTAATCTTCAAATCATAAAAAGTTTTTAGGGATCTTGTTTACGACATAAGATATTCCGTCAAATGTAAGGGACATTGTTTTATCCGGCCTTACCTTAATCAATTCTTTGTCATTTAAATCAACAATTAATTCTTTTAATGTAGCTTTAATTTGATTTTGGTCCTTCAAATCGAGGTCGGTAAATTTTGCATCGGGATGTACATCAGTATCAAATTCATAAAGCTCTTTCTTTACAGCAAGCTTAACTACTGCTTCCATTAGATGCTCCTCAGTTTTAGGGTTAGGGTCAATAAAAGTTTTATAAATCAGGTTTTTTGTGTGTTTTTTAGGCCATTTCATATAATACCTTAAAGTATTAATAATGACAATAAATTTAAGAAAATCAGACTAATAAGTGAACATCAAAAATTTTTTAAGCCATAACGGGGTTGCTGCTTGCTTCAGCATGAAATGTCTCTAAGTCAATTTCCGTTTCCTTTTGGCATCTGCGGCTTTGCAACTCTTCTCTGTTTGCAACGAAGTCGCCCTTTCCCAGGACTCGGTGAAAACGATCTTTCAAGCATAACCGATATGCGCTGGATGCGAATATGCTTCCGGTTGAGCGGCAAGTTAGCAGTTTATTTTTTTATGAACTCATTGATTTAATTCATAAAACTGAAATGAATCGAATTCTGGAGAGGAAATGGGCTAGGAAAAGAGCTCTCGAAATGCTTGCAAGGACAGGCGTTGGAAAAAGAATTATAAGAAAAGCTCAAAATAAAAAAGTGAAGTAATTAGAATAATTCGGTCTGATCTGATTTGACAAATGACAATTGAAGAATGACGTTGAAGGATGACAAATGAGAACCTGTTGATGAATAGTCCGGATCAGCTATAATTTCTCAATTACATCTTTATAACCCCTGCCTACCGGAATAGTAACACCGTTTACCTCTACGGTTTCTGCTGTATAGGATTCTATCCTGTCTATTGAGACAATAAAAGAACGATGTATGCGCTTGAATTTATCGGATGGAAGTAGTGACTCGATTTCGTTAGTGCTTAACTTTGACAAGTATGATTTTTTAGCTGTTACAATTTTAACGTATTCCCTCTGGCTTTCAATATAAAGGATTTCTGAAAATAATATTTTCACTTTCTTTTTCTGGACATTAAAAAACATAAAATCTTTTTCATAAACAGGCGTTTCAGGAACCTTTTTCTCTTCCTGTTTTATTTTAACCTTATTTACCGCTGCGAGAAAACGTTCAAATTCAATAGGCTTCAGAAGATAGTCAGTTACGTTCAGCTCAAATCCCTCCACTGCATATTGATGATATGCGGTCGTTATAATAACTGAGGGAAGATTGGTGAGTGTCTTCAAAAAATCCATTCCTTTTAATTTGGGCAGATGAATATCAAGGAATATTAAATCTGTACTGTTTTTCATCAGGAAACCAGATGCGAGGACAGCATCTTTGAATGTCGACTGCAATTCAAGAAACGGTATCTGTGCGATATAATCCGACAGGATCTTTACGGCTAAAGGCTCATCTTCAATAATTATACATTTTATTTTATACATGGCTTGCAAGGTTTATTTTCAGTGCTGCAGAAAAAAGGGAATCTTTTTGCTCAACTGAAAGATTGTAATCCGTAAACAGCAATTCAAGCTGCCGCCTCAGGTTTGATAACCCGATATTTTCTTTAACCTTTTCATCTTGCAATCCTTCGGTGGAATTTTTAACAAAAAACGATAACTGCCTGTTCTTTACCGAAAGATGGATATCAACAAACGGGTGAGCCCTTGTTTCGGAAGCACCATGCTTGAATGCGTTTTCAACCAGCGGTATCAGGAGAAGAGGCGGTATTGCCTGTCTCATATCTTCAATATCATAATTAAAATTTATGTGCAAAGATTCATCATACCTCAATTTTTCAAGAGCAATATAGTCGCTTATGATTGCCAGTTCCTGTTCAATTGCTATATATGCTCCTTTGGTTTCATACAACATAAACCTTAAAATTTTTGAAAGCCGCAGGATCGACTCCGGAGCCTGATCTGATTTGTCTCTCGCAAGCGAATATATATTATTTAAAGTATTGAACAGAAAATGGGGATTGGTCTGCGATTTAAGATAATTTAACTCGGCTTCCTGCTTTTCAATCCGAAGCTGCTGAGCAGATTGTCTTAATATTACATAATTATAAATATGTCTTGAAATCCCGAATACCATTAATGCGAAAATGCTTGCACCGAATTGATCGCCGACCCCTTTAGTGCAGGAAGGGTAATGAACAAAATCCGTATAAATATAAATTTGGGTCCCGAGGAGAAGCCAGAAATATAGAACAAACGAAAAAAGAAACACACAGATAATTAAATACAAAATTGATCTGAAAAATTTTTTCCTGCTGAGGGAAGAGAGAGTGAACTCGAAAAAAAAATAAATGACTGTAATAATATAAGCCGACTTCCAGATCTCGTTTATTACCCAAAGAAAAAATGGTCCGGGATAAATGCTGAGATTGATAATCAGCGCAAGCACAAAGTATGCTGGTCCCGCCCAAAAGTAAAACCTAAGTCGTTTTGGTTCGAAGTATTTTTTGATTTTAATTTTTATTTAAGATACTCCTCAATTTTTTTCACAGATAAATTTAAATAAAGGATCCTATCAACCATAAATATGAAATGTTTTATTATTAACATAAATAATTTTTTGTTTGTAACCCATAAATTCCATAGACGCTGCCAGGCTTTCTGTCTACTCTAAACCGTTGTCTGTTGACAACTACTTTCCTTTCTTTATTTAATTCAATAATCTTGTTCCGGATTTGAAATTAATTTGAAAGAAAAAAATGAAAACATCGTTAAAGAATTCCGGATCTCATCTAGCAGTCGGGCATCAATGTCATTCAAAATCGCTCCCGGGAAGCCTGCTTAAGAAATATAATATTATTTTTACATTTGTACTCATTTTAACCGGAACAGGATACGGACAAGAGGGAATTAATGGAAATCTTGTCAGTGTTGAATGGTGCAA
>DATICR010000520.1:0-2045 GCA_035456745.1 Ignavibacteriaceae bacterium | reverse complement strand
AGTTCTCAAAGAGATAATATGTTCTTTTTTTCTACATACTGATTTTGGAATATTCTATTTAATTAATTATTTATTTAACAAACATACTTTCTGATTTACCCCCTGTGTCCCAATTAATCGGGATGAAAGGTAAAAAGGACGAAAGTAGACGTTCCCCGTTGGGGATAAAAACAGGAGATAATATGAAAAAGCTGGATTTGACACAGCTCATTGAAGCTGGTGCACACTTCGGACATTTAACCCGCCGCTGGAATCCCAAAATGAAACCCTATATTTTCATGGAGAAAAACGGGATTCACATAATTGATTTGAAGAAAACTCAGTCTATGATTAATTCAGCCGCTGATAATCTTGCAAGATTGGTTGCAGATGGTAAGAAAGTACTTTTTGTCGGCACCAAAAAACAGGCGAAGGGTGTGATTGAAAGCGAAGCCAAAAAATGCGATATGAACTGGGTGAGTGAAAGATGGCTTGGAGGAATGCTTACCAACTTTGCTACTATCAGGAAAAGTGTTAAAAGACTTAATAATATCGAGAAGCAGGAAACAGACGGCACTTTCGATAAAATTACAAAAAAAGAGAGGCTCTTTTTAACACGTGAAAAAGACAAACTTAAAAAAGTTCTTGAGGGAGTTGAATCTATGAACAGACTTCCGGGAGCTTTGTTTGTAGTTGATATTAAAAAAGAATCTATTGCAGTTAAAGAGGCATTAAGACTCAATATTCCTGTTTTTGCAATTGTCGATACCAACTGCGATCCCGATCCGATTGATTATATAATCCCGGCAAATGATGATGCCGTAAATACTATTGAATTAATCGTAAAATATATGTCTGATGCCGTTATAGAAGGTGTTGCGAAAGCCAAGGAATTAAAGGCAGAAGAAGCAGCAGAAAGAGAAAGAGTCAAAAAGGAAAAGGAGCTTGAGACTTCTGAGAAAAAAGAAGAGTCAGCTTCTGAATAATTTAATTGAAAAGGAATTTAGAAATGAATATTACTGCTCAACAGGTACTAGAATTAAGGCAGAAAACCGGTTCCGGTATGATGGATTGCAAAAATGCGCTTATAGAAGCTGATGGTGACATGGAAAAAGCAATTGAGATTCTCAGGAAAAAAGGACAGGCAGTTGCTTCTAAAAGAGCTGAAAAAACTGCCGGAGAAGGGTTAGTATTAACAAGGATATCCAATGATAAGAAATCAGGCATTATAGTAGAAGTAAATTGTGAAACTGACTTTGTAGCTAACAGTACTGATTTTGTAAATTTTGCCAATCTGGTTGCGGATAAATCTGAAGCGATAAAACCATCATCTCCTGAGGAATTGATTGAAAAAAATCCTGATGTAAAAAATACACTGAATGATGTTATGGGTAAGGTGGGTGAGAAGATTGAAATTTCGCGACTCGCTGTTGATAATACCGATAATGGTCTTATCGTTGATTATATCCATCCCGGTTCCAAACTGGCCGTATTAGTTACATTTAATAATACGCTAAATAATGCATCGGAACTGGCGGCTCTGGGTAAAGATATTGCAATGCAGGTAGCAGCGATGAGGCCTATATGTGTTTACAGGGAAGAAGTGCCGAAAGATCTTATCCAGAAAGAAATCGAGATTTATAAAGAACTCTCCCGTAAAGAAGGAAAGCCCGAACAGATTCTGGATAAAATTGCACAAGGCAAACTGAATAAATATTATCAGGAAAATTGTCTCATTGAACAGGCTTATATTAAGGATAATTCCAAGTCAGTTGGTGATCTCCTGAAAGAATTTAACACTAAAAATAATTCTGATGTGAAGATTGACCATTTCCGACGTTACCATCTGGGTGATGAGAAGAAATAAAGATTACAATAAAGGTCTTAAATTATTTAAGACCTTTTTTTTATATTTAATGTCGTTTTACAAAGAATTTAGTGAAAGACATAAACTGTGAATGGTAGACTAAAATATAAAAGAATTCTTCTGAAGTTGAGTGGTGAATCTTTGATGGGTAGAAAAGGATTTGGCATTGATCATAATGTGCTGGAATTTTTTGCAGAAG
>DATICR010000519.1:0-3159 GCA_035456745.1 Ignavibacteriaceae bacterium | reverse complement strand
CGTACCATTCACACTAATATCTTCAATCTGCGGAATCCATGCCAGAACATTTATATCCCTTGTCTGAATATCCTCCGGCGTTTTAATAGTATTGTCAAAATAATTTTTAGTGAATACATAGGCGAATGCCATACCGCATCCAAGCACAAGTCCTATGAGCACAATCAACAACCTGTTAGGTTTTGCCGGGGTATCAGGAATTCTTGCATTATCAATTATAAGCACATTACCGGGCTGTGACTGTTCATTTATTAAAGCCTCCTGGTATTTCTCTTCCACCAGGGTATATAATTTTTCGAGTGCCTCACGATTTCTCTGCAGTCTTGCAAGCTCAATTGATGTCTTAGGCAGCTGGTTAAATTTTATCTCATAGTTCGAGACTATTTTGCCGAGCTGAGTAACGGTTATTTCAAGCGATTGATTTTTAATCTCTTCTTCAATAATTTTTTGTGAGATGTCTTTGACCTCTTCAGGACTGCTGGCGAGAATTCCCGCTTTAATGATCTTCATTTTCTCTTCGAGCTTGGCTTCAAGGTCTGCAATCCTGGAATCATATTCTTTAATAATTTTGGAATTATTAGTTTTAGAATCGTTAGAGCTAAGGGTCATGTCCCTGGTAACCTGAAGATTAGCCAGCTGTTGCTGCAGAGTCTGGATATAAGTTTCACTTGAGACGCTTGCAAGATAATCTGCAAGACGCGGATTCTGATCTGCCAGTTCCTTTTTATATTGTGCAAGCACCTTGGTGGAAGCTGCCAGCTCAATTTGCTTGGCATTTCTCTGTGCTTCAAAATCAGACAACTGATTTATTAAAGTAGTAGCCTGTTCATCGAGTGCAATAATTCCGCCTTTTTCCTGAAAGCTTTTTAAATTTTCTTCAGCAGCATTCAATTCATTTTGTTTTTCTTCCCTCTGCTGATCAAGAAAAGCCTTCACCATTGTCAACTGGTTACGGTTCATTTCAAGGTTCAGTTTTTTATACTGGCCTGCATAGATATCTGCAATCAAAGCAGCTTCAAACGGTGAAGGTGACTCTGCTGAAATATCAATTATGTCGAGGCCCCTCTTCTGTTCCACGGTAACATTACGATCAAGCAGCCGGGCAATCTGATTCTCATTGAGAATCTCAACTTTCTCATTAGTAAAATTATGACTTAAGATTAAGAAGAAATCATTTTTATTATTTTTAGTATTAAAGCTATCGAGAAGTGCTTTTGCGACACGAAACCTCAGATTATAACTTTTTAATATCTCAATTTCATTTGCAATAAACCTGTCGCTGCCGTAGTCCTGAAATTCAGGCATCAAAGGTGCTTCCAGAATATTCCCCTGAGGCATTGAAACTTTCAATGAAGTAGTGGCCAGATATATATTTTTAGCATTAACAGCGTAAATAATTGAAACAACGAGGCATATCACAGTAATCAGGGCTATAGGCAGAAGGTTAGTGCGGATTAATTTTATATAATCTTTTAAGGAATTATTTTCCATTGAGCGGAGATCATCATTAACAGAATCGTTAGTCATTTTACTTTGCTATGTTTAAGATTAATATTGAAAGAGAGATCAGTGCCGAAAAAACAGAAAGACCTATCTGCAGGTAATCTTTAAAATAAAGTCTCTGAGAACCAGGCACTAGAAGAATATCCCCTGCCTCAAGAGCCGGTGCATTCTTAAATTCTCTTAAATTTTCATCCCAGAGAAGATCATTATAATTAAATTTTAACATTGACTTGGCCGAGTCTTCAGCTGTTCTGAATATTCTCAGGTCATCCAGATGAGCATCTTGAGTAGGACCGCCGGCATAAGAAAGCAAATCATAAATAGTACTTTCGATCGGGATTACATATTTGCCGGGATATTTTACAAAGCCCCAGACAGAAACTTTAATATTTAATGTTGAAGGATCCGAATAATCGTAAAATGCTCCCTGATTCTGTCTCAACTGATTAAAATTGCTGCCGACCTGAAGTTCCGTATTTTGTGCAAAAGTTAGAGTGCTGAAAAACAGTAGAATAAGTAAAGTGCTGAGTAAGTAGTTCTTCACGGGAATTCCAAAAGATTATAGCTGTTAAAATAAAAAATGTCTGTCGAGATCGTCAAATTTTCAATGTCAGTTTCCTGAGGGAAATAATGCTTACAAAAAAACCCAATACCGGACCCAGGATCAGTGCAAAAACCAGATAAAAATACCCGCCGGTTCCCAAAAAATTTATCTTACTAATATAGTTATCAATAAGAGACATAAACAAGATAAAAAATCCCACGGCTATAAGACCAGCGAGGGTTCCGGAGATCATAGAATTCAGAATGACAGGCATTTTTATAGTAAAGAGCCGGGCACCGACAAGCTTCATTGTTTCAAGCTCTTCAAATCTTGATGAAACGATCAATTTCACTGTACTATAAACAATATATATAGATATGATGAAAATGATCAAAGTAATTATAAAGACATATTTCTTCACATCATTAAGAGTTGAAATCATGTTAAAAATGTACTCATCGCTAAATGAAATATCATCAATCCCCGGTATCTCCGACAAAGAATTTATTATCTGATTAAGCGTATCCTTCTGAAAATAATTTTCCCTGAGTCTGATGGAATAAGAAGCGGGAAGAGGATTATATTCAAGCAGTTTATTAAAATCTTCTCCCGTCTCCTGTTTAAATATCTCGGCAGCTTCATCTTTACTTATAAACTGTACAGATTTAACATAGGGTCTGTTCATCAGAATCTCTTTAATTCCGCGGATCTGTTCCCGGGGAAGATTATCACTGAGGAAGAGGTTAATATTTATATCCTCTTTAATTTTTTTCTGCAGATAATCAGATGCCTGGATCAGCATCACAGATGCTGTTATAAGAATAACAGATATACTTAGAGAAATAAGTGAAAGGATAAAAGACGCTTTCGCTCTCCCGATTAATTTGAAAGCCTCTTTAATTATAAAAAACATAGTGCTAAAATTATATCTTATAGAGATTAAAAATTAGATTCATCTATCCATCGTGTAATCAGCCATTTTGCTTCAGGAGATTTTCGCTGGAGGGCCATATTTACTCTCCCGTCGAGTCTGATTACATCGGTAGGATTAAATGTAATAGTGAGATTAAAGCCTCTTACAATATTGGCATCCAATGTATCAACCGATGAAA
>DATICR010000518.1:0-4629 GCA_035456745.1 Ignavibacteriaceae bacterium | reverse complement strand
AAGTCCGGTATTAAGACTTTTACCCTGCGCATTAGTAAAATCACCGTCCACTCTATTAATGGCTGCAAGAAGTCTGCCGCCGCGGGCAATAAATGCATCAAGCTTGTTAAATACATAGGGAGGGATAGTATCTTTGGGAGCTACAATAACTAATGTTTTTAAATTTGCCGGAATGTCAGTCGAATCGGTTACAGTTACAGGTTTAACATCATAAATAATATCAAGCTGCTGGGCAAGCTGGGGCATTGCCTGCATTGTGGGTTCACCGTTACCCTGCAAAAATCCGATTTCGGTTTTTTGCTTAACGATCATCTTCTTGATATTGGATGAAAGATCGTATTCCATTGCAGAACCCGGCTGAACCAGGGGAATCACTTCCTTTTTTTCACCATACTGAAGAACGGCTCCGAGGTAGGCTTTCTGCTGCTTCATCTGATCTTTTTCACGTACATTTATAACGACAGGCCTGATACCGCTTTGCTGTGCTTCCATTTCCTTTTGCTGATCTTCACCGGGATTGATAAACTGGTATGCAATTTTACCGCCGGAGATACTGTTATACTCAGTCAGTAAATCTTTAAAGTCACCCTTAACTTTTCCGACATCCGGAGGAAGATTCTCGGAGAAATAAGCAGTAACAGTTACCGGCTCATCAAGAGATTTAAGAATATTTTTTGTGGCATCACTTAAAGTGTATTGACCGCCTTCCGTAAAATCCAGACGAAAGAAGAATTTATTTGCAAGAAAGTTCAGTACTATTAATATCCCTGCAAGCAGCAGCAGGGAGGTTATTATTTTACGTTTAGTTACCATGATTAATCAATTATATTCCTTTTTGATAAAGCTGTTTCGGCAAGAACCAGTCCCAAAAATGAAATGCTGAGGAAATAAATTATATCCCTTGAATCAACAACACCTCTGGAAATAGATTCGAAATGATTGTTGATAGTCAGGTAATCGAGAATTTCCCCAAATGTTCCGGTAAGATCACTTGCAAGCACCTGGAAGATTATAAGGAAAAATACTCCTATAAAAAGAGCGAGCATAAAAGCAACAATCTGATTACTGGAAATGCTGCTTGCAAACAATCCTATACTTATATATGTCATACTCATTAATATCAATCCCAGGTATCCGCACCAGACGGCTCCATGGTCAATTGGACCCAATGACCACACACTTATATAGTATGGAAGTGTTAAGGTAAGCGCTATAATAATTAAAATAAGGCATGCCAGAAATTTGCCGACAATTACTTCCCAATCGCTTACTGATTTTGTAAGTAAAAGTTCGATTGTTCCGGTCTTATTTTCCTCTGCTATCATGCGCATTGTTAAAGCAGGAGTAAAAAAGAAAAGTGTCCAGTATGCAACCGAGAAAAACGGCTGCAGGGTTGCCTGTCCTATAAAAAAAACATCAGAACCGAAAAGCCAGGTAAAGAATCCGCTTAGTCCAAGAAAAACTACTATAAGTATGTATGCGGTAAGTGAATCAAAAAATGTTCTGAGTTCTTTAACTGCGATTGTCCAGATTTTTGCCATTTTTATTCTATTGTTAAATCCCTGAAAATGTCTTCGAGTTTTGTTTCTATCGGAGTCATTTCTGTTAATATCCAGTTTTTCTGGACGCATAACTGAAAGATGGATCTCCGGGAGGTCTTTCCTCCTTTGCTTTGAATTATGAAAGTTCCTGATTGATCTGCTACAGGATCTACCATCCCTACCGAATCCAGATTTTGAAGAGAAGAAATTAATTCATCTCTGTTTTTTGCGTCGGCGATCTGTATTTTTAATATTTCCTCACCCTGAGCCTGTTTCCGCAGGGTATCAGGAGTTCCATCGGCGACAATTTTCCCTTTATTAATGATAAGAATTCTATCGCATGTTGCTTCAACTTCAGGAAGAATATGTGTACTCAACACAACTGTTTTTTCTCTTCCAAGCTCACGGATAAGCTTTCTGATTTCAATAATCTGATTAGGATCGAGACCTGATGTCGGTTCGTCAAGGATTAGTACTTCAGGATCGTGTATCATTGCCTGCGCAAGTCCAACCCTTTGTCGGTATCCTTTAGAAAGTTCCCCTATTTTTTTATGCTTTTCTTCATTTAACCCAGTGAGATGAACCATCTCCACAATACGTTCTCTTATTTTATTTTTTTCAACTCCCTGGAGGTTGGCCACAAAATCAAGATATTCAAGTACCGGCATTTCGTAATATAAGGGATTATTCTCAGGCAGGTACCCGATTTGTTTTTTAATTTCTTCCTGGTTTTCGCGAATTGAATAATTACCCACTTTCACGTCTCCATCTGTGGGAGCCATAAAGCAGGTTATTATTTTCATCGTGGTGGTTTTCCCCGCCCCATTGGGACCAAGAAAACCCAGAATTTCTCCGGGCTTTACTTCAAAAGATATAGAATCAATTGCTTTCTGAGAACCATATTGTTTGGTTAAATTCTCAACCGTAATGTTCATATTGACCTAAAAAAAATGGATGAAAATTTATACCTGGTAAAATTGTATTTGACGGATGCTAAATTAAAAAGTTCCGGATAAAATAAAAAAGGTAAAAAAAATTTTATGAATTGGCGTATTTGCGAATTAACGGATTGGCGAATTAGTGGATTTGCGGATTATAAGAAAGTTTAAGCAGAATAAAAATTTAAGATTTTTCCTCTTTTTGATAAGTTCTAACTTCTTCTTTTTTACTGACATTTCTATCGAGTCGAATTACTGACATTTCTAATATTCTATTACATAATCAAACATTTACATTTTTGGGGAATTGTCTAATATTGAAATTTTCTTTAAGTCCATTTGGGTTTCCTTTCTAATTTGATGTTTATTTTTCTATCTAATTTAAAAGATAGTAATATTTTAGAAAGCGAGACCCCTCTTCATTTACCGTAAGTAGTAAATTGTCATTACCATCAATTCTGATTTCACTACCTCTCCCTCTGTTTTAGTCAATTTAATTTGGTTTTATATTGTTACTCAACTACCTCTTCCCTAAATTTGCCATTATTTTTTGAAAGGAAAGCTGTGGAACAGGCTGCACGGTTTGAAAAAATTAAAACAGGATTTCAGACTTCCTTCTGGGTTGCCAATGGAATGGAGCTTTTTGAAAGACTCGCTTATTACGGTCAGGCTACAATTCTGAGTGTCTTCCTCAGAAATCATTTAAAATTCTCTGAAGTGCAAACAGGTCAATTATCCTCTATCTTCGGAGGTCTGATATATTTTCTCCCGATTTTTGCCGGCGCCCTTGCTGATAAGTTTGGATTCAAAAAAGCATTTTCGTTTGCTTTCTTTGTTTTGGCGATAGGATATTTTCTAATCGGTTCAACCGGGATCTCCGCATTTTCCGGATGGTATTCAGGAATCAATCTGTTTCCCGTTCTTTCAATAATACTAATATTTACTGCAATCGGAGGCTCGTTCATAAAACCAAGTGTTCTTGGTACCGTTGCCCTCACAACAACTTCAGAATCAAAATCGCTCGGGTATGCGATATACTACTGGCTGGTTAATATTGGTGCTGCAATTGGTCCTTTCCTGGCTTATCTGGTAAGAGATTCTATCGGTATAGAATATGTCTATCTGGTTTCTGCTTTGAGCTGCAGTCTTATGTTCCTTGTGTCAATATTTATTTTCAGGGAACCTGAACTTAAAATTAATGAAGAAAGAGAAAGCATATCAAAAGTTATTAAAAATCTCTGGACAGTTGTAAAGAATGTTAAGTTCATGATTTTCCTTTTGATTTTTGCTCTCTACTGGATCGTCTTCTGGGAATTCTTTATCGTTGTTCCCTTTTATATCTCTGATTATATCTCACCCGAATCACCAATTGAAATTGTACTTTCTGTGGGGGCATGGACGATTATTCTCTTCCAGATCCCTATAAACAGACTGACAAAAAAACTTCCCACTCCTTCAGCTATAATGGCTGGATTTATTTTTGCCGCTTTAAGCTGGTTCATTTTATATTTTGCTTCGGTTATGGAAATAAAAATCGGACTGGGATTGATTATAGCGATGATCTTTACATTTTCAATCGGTGAACAAACTCAGGCCCCCCGATTTTATGAATACCTTGCAGATCTTGCCCCAAAAGGCCAGGCTGCATTATTCCAGGGTTTCGCTTTTCTGCCGATTGCAATTGCCTGGACTTTAGGAGGAACTTTCGGGGGATGGGTTTACCAGACTTACGCTACAAATCAGCACCGTCCCGATCTCGTGTTCCTCATTATAGGATGCGTCGGTATTGTCGCTGCACTGTGTATGTTTTTGTATAATCTGTTTATGAAAAGGTTAAATAATGATAAAAGATAAAAGTACAAAGATGAAAGTGAAGGAATCTATTGCTCTAATAATTCCTGTATTTTTTACCGATTTTTATTGATTAAAAACTGAAGGATTCCCTAAAGTGAATCAAGGGACAACAAGCGGAAGTTCGGCCTCAGATCGGCCTCAATGGAAAATAGAATTAATTGGTAATGAAATTTGGTATGATTTATGTACCCATCTTATCATTTTTCCCCTGGATATTTAATAGAGCTACAATAATAATCTAATGTAAAATAAGGATATCCGGAATTTATATCAAGGTCTAAGTCCATACAAATTTT
>DATICR010000517.1:0-2392 GCA_035456745.1 Ignavibacteriaceae bacterium | reverse complement strand
ATCCCCATTTTTATCTTTAGTGAGCTTTTTGCCAATATCAATTAATTCCTTATCTGTTTTTGGCGGCACCGGTACAAGTTTTTTATTATAGACCAATGTCAAATGATTTCCCAGTTTATCGGCAAGCTGCCAGAGGTGCCCTTTATACGTAATAAGTGCTTTGTCGTTAAAATGAGAGAGGTATTCCTTAGAGAAAATATTTTCAAGTGGTTTGATAATTTCCATATCTGCAAAAGGTCCTACCTGGTCGGACGGGCCGTATACAAGATCGGGACCCTGCCCCCCGATAGCTGCAACGATATAACCAGAACGCATCTCCTCGGTCTCCTTATAAAGCTGAATAATCTTTATGCCGGGGTGCAGCTTCATATACTCATCTATTTGTTCCTGCAAAATATTCTTCTCCTCCGGACGCATATTATGCCATATTACAATCTCGTTTTCCGGTTCTTTATTCCGACATCCCGATAAAAAAAGAAATGATAAAAGTATAATGAGGAGATGATATGTTGGTTTGAACATCAAATGACCTAAAAATAGATTTGTTAAAATAGGGAAAGGGACTTAAAGATTAAAGATAAAAGTAAACGCAGGATCCCACAGCAGACTTTGGGAGACTGAGAGACTTTGAGACTGAGAGACCAGGAGAATCAAAGTCCACAGTCCACAAGTCCTCAGTCAGCAAATCATTCAATTGGCGTATTAACTCTTTTTTTGGGGAATAATTCATTTATGTATTGAGCAAGCTGGTCCAAGCTTTTACTTTCTTTGCAAGTGTACGAATAATTTCATCATTGCCAACGCCGGCACTTTTGAGCATATGAAATGAATGGTCAGCTCCATCGATTATTTGAAGGGATGCCTTATCTCCAAGCTTTTTAATAACTGGGGTCAGAAGATTTAGTTCTGCCAGTTTATCACGACTTCCCTGAAGAAACAACATACGAATTTTCACTTCAAATAAGTGTTCCGATCTTTCAACCGACGGACTTCCTGCAGGATGAAGAGGAAATCCGAAGAATACTATTCCGCTAACTCCCTCAAGCGGTTTCTTAGAAGCTGCTGTTGAAGTCATTCTTCCTCCCATTGATTTGCCGCCGGCGATTAGCGGGATATCTTTTGAAAACTGTTTTGCCGCATTAACGGCAGAACGAACAGTTTCAATTAATACGGGAGTAAAATCGGGTCTCTTTCTTTTATTTTCAGTATAAGGGAAATTATATCTTAAAACAGCAATGCCTTCATCCGCGAGGTAATCCGAGATAGTCTTCATAAATGAATGATTCATATCTGCACCTGCACCATGTGCAAGTACTAAAAATATGTTTGGTTTTTCGGGTAAAGTTACTATTCCGCTGACTTCACCTGAACTTTTTGAAGCTATGAAATTTATTTTAATTATGTTTTTGTTCATGCAATTATAATAGATTAGTGATTGAGAATAATCGAATTACCGAATTCGCGAATTATCGAATCGAATTTGCTAATTATCGAATTTAATAATTATTGGATTATGAAAGTATAACTTTTTTTAATTTGTGCGCAGAATATCCGAAATGTTAAATAAAATTTTACTTTTTTTAATTATTTATACTTCAGTTTATTCTCAATCGCGGCTGACTGAGTATGTAAATCCTTTCATTGGTACTTCAAACGGAGGGAATACTTACCCGGGGGCAGTTGTACCATGGGGTATGGTATCTGTTAGTCCTCATAATGCACCTGGTTCCCCTTCAGGTTATATTCATGGTCAAAAATATTTTTATGGATTCGGATATAATCATTTAAGCGGTACAGGGTGTGCTGATCTTGGAAGCATAATTTTAACTATGGCGGATACTAATACTACACTTAACCCTGAAACATATAAAACAACTTACTCGAATGAGACAGCAGAACCCGGATACTATTCCCTGTTTCTGGATAAGTTTAAAATGAAAGCAGAAGTGACTTCCACAGCAAGAACAGGTTTGACAAAGTTTACATTTGCTAGTGTCGAAACAATTAATATTATTCTGGATGCCGGAAGAAGTCTTAACCTGGTTGGAGGTGGGTCAATAAAAATTATATCAAACACGGAAATTGAAGGCAGCAATATCAGCGGTGGTTTCTGCGGTGAAGACAACCGGCAGACACTTTATTTTTCGGCAAAGTTTAACAAACCATTTTTATCAGCCGCAATATGCATTGGGGACAGTATAATAACCGGAAAGGAATATTCGCTAAAAGATTCTTCAATCAGATGTTTTCTTAAATACAAAATGACACCTGGAGAGCAATTATTGGTCAAGGTCGGAATATCATATACTAGTGAAGACAATGCCAGAAAAAATCTTGAAACTGAAATTCCCGGTTGGGATTTTGGAAAAGTTAAAAATGACGCAGATGATTT
>DATICR010000516.1:0-4207 GCA_035456745.1 Ignavibacteriaceae bacterium | reverse complement strand
AAATGTATTAAGAGTCGCAGTTAACCGAAACGGTCTGTCATCCAACATTCAAACTGTGATGTTTTATGACGGAATACCGGAAGGGACATTAAATCATCGTACAGATTATGATGATATTATCTATGCAGTCATGGTGGACAGGTTCTTTGACGGCGATTCCGGCAACAGCATACCCGTAGTTAATTCTAATCTTACACAAAAAGCAAATTATTTTGGCGGAGATCTTCAGGGAATAATAGATAAAATAAACGATGGATATTTTGATTCGCTCGGTATCAATACACTCTGGCTGTCACCGGTAGTCGATAATACTGATAGTGCTTACCAGGAGTACCCTGAACCTCACAGGTATTATTCAGGGTATCATGGCTACTGGCCGGTTTCATCTGTAAAGGTCGAGGAAAGATTCGGCAATCTGAATTTATTGAAGAGCATCGTTAATGATGCCCACAAACACAGCATTCATATCCTGATTGATTATGTGGCTAACCATGTACACAAAGAACATCCTTATTTTAAGGAGCACAGAGATTGGTTTGGTACCCTGGAACTTCCGGACGGCAGATTGAATTTGAGATTGTGGGACGAGCACAGATTAACGACGTGGTTTGAGCCATTCCTGCCGAAATTTGATTATGAAAATTCACGGGAGGCTCTTGATACAATGACAGATAATGCAGTATGGTGGCTGAAGGAAACAGATGCAGACGGTTTCCGCCAGGATGCAGTGAAACATATCCCGAATATTTTCTGGAGAACTTTAACCAGGAAAATTAAAAGTAGGATTTCAGTACCTGATCACCGGGATATATTTCAGATAGGAGAAACTTTCGGCAGCTATGAACTTGTCGACTCTTACATCAACAATGGACAGCTGAATGCACAGTTTAATTTTAATCTTTACGATACAGCTATTCCTGTATTCATTGATCCCATGCGCTCATTCGATGAACTGGATGAACAGATGCAGAAGACTTTTGATGCGTATGGCGTTAATAACCTGATGGGAAATGTTATGGATAGCCACGATAAAGTAAGGTTTATGGCTTATGCAGATGGAGATGTCTCTTTGAATGCGGATAATGCCGCAGATATCGGATGGAATAATCCTCCGGTTGTAGATCATAAATCAAGCTATGATAAACTAAAATTATATTTATCATATATACTTACTATACCTGGAATTCCGGTGATTGATTATGGAGACGAAATAGGAATGACTGGGGCTGCAGATCCTGACAACAGACGAATGATGCGGTTTGGTAATGAAATAAACGATCAGGAAAAAGAAACCTTAAAAGATGTTCAGAAACTTATTAGAATAAGAAGAGAAAACTCAGCGTTAAGGTATGGAGATTTTTATACTGTTAAAGCTGATGATAATATTTATGCATATATCCGCTCAGACTTAAATGAGAGAGTTCTTATAGTATTAAATAAAAGCAATAATGAAATCAATACTTCAATTGATTTTCCGCAATTATTTCATATAAACAATATGTATGATCTCATTACAGGACAAAATAACCCGATAAATGACCATAAATCAGAAATTAAGCTGCAACCAATCGGCTATTCTATTTTTAAATTAAATTATAATTCTATCCGGAATGAATAATGAAGATAAAATATTTATACCTGTTACTCTTATCAGTAATTTTATTATCTTCCTGCGGGGAAAAAAATGTAAAACAACCTTCACGAGAGCTGGATACTAAAATGAACCAACTGGCAGAACAATATGTTAAACTGATACTTAAACTTGGGCAATTTGATCCCGATTATGTTGATGCATATTATGGTCCGGAAGAATGGAAACCCGGCAGCACTTTTTCGGCGGACTCAACAGCATTAAAACATCTTGATGCAGAAACGGATGCTCTTCTTGACAGTATGGAAGCATTCGGAAAATACGATGCCGATGAAATGCAGTCTCTCAGATTCAGGTTCCTTGCTAAAGAGCTTCTTGCTGTGAAAACTAAAATATATATGCTTGAAGGAGGGAAACTATCATTCGACCAGGAATCAAAAGCTTTGTACGATGCGGAAGCACCTCATATCACCGAAGATTATTTTCAGAAAATATTAAACGAACTCGACAAATTTCTTCCGGGCAGGGGAAATGTAACTGACAGACTTGAAAGTTTCCGGAAACAATTCATTATACCAAAGGATAAACTTGATAAAGTATTTACAGCTGCAATTACTGAATGCCGTAACAGGACACTTGATCATATTAAGCTTCCGCCGAATGAAAATTTCAGGGTTGAATATGTTAATGACAAACCCTGGAGCGGTTACAACTGGTATAAAGGGAACTCGTACAGCGTAATCCAGGTTAATACAGATTTACCTGTATATATCGACAGAGCCGTTGATCTGGCCGCACATGAAGGTTATCCCGGCCATCATGTTTATAATTTACTGCTTGAAAAAAATCTTGTAAGACAGAGAGGCTGGGTCGAATTTTCCGTATATCCATTATTCAGTCCCCAATCTCTTATTGCAGAAGGTACTGCCAACTTTGGTATCGAAATGTCGTTCCCCGGTGATTCACGTATTAAATTTGAGAAAGAAGTATTGTTTCCTGCTGCAGGTCTGGATTCCTCCCAGGCGGATGAATATTATCATGTTCTTAAACTGGTGGACACGTTAAATTATGCAGGCAATGAAGCCGCTAGAAATTACCTCGACAGTATCTGGACCAAAACCGAAGCGGTAAACTGGATGCAGAAATACGAATTAATGAGTAAGGATAGAGCAGAGAAAAGGATCAGCTTCATTGATAAATACAGAAGCTATGTGATAAATTATAATCTGGGAAAGGATATTGTAAAAGAGTACGTGGAACGAAAAGGCGGTACGGTTGATAATATTAGTAAGCGATGGGAAATTTTTGAATATCTGCTGTCAACACCTCAGACACCTTCGGGATTACAGCAACGATGAAGTAGAAAGTCTGAGAAGATGTTGTTATTTCAATTTTGTTTTTAAGTACTCAAATTCCTCTTTTCCTATTAAAACTTCTCTGAAAATTTGAGTAATTGTCTCTTTATCGATTTTATTAAAATCTTTTTCCAGCGGCGTGATTAAAACACCACCGAGATCAACCGAAGCAGGACTAACGAGAATGTTATACTCATTTTCCCTGAAATATGCATCGGGCCGGTGTTTTTTACGGAAGAAAATTATTACCTTCCATTCAGTCTCATCGTAAAAAGTTAAAATATTCATCATTGGTTCAACATGACTCTTTGAAATTATAGAATATAAATCGTATATGTTTCGAAAGGTTTTTATCAGGTCATTAGAAGATGGTGATTCAATCGATATAATTCTTCGTATTCCGTCATCAATCCCATATACTTTAACATCATTATTCCGGATTTCCTCTCCGTATTTCTTTTTTAAATTGTTATAATCATTATAAACAGGCATGCGATCTTTTTTACACGCCTGGAAATGAAAATGATCCGGTGCGGATGCACCTGATTCAGGACCATTGTAAACGATAATAAAATCAGTAAGGTCCTTGCTTAGCTGTATCATATCATTAAATGTATTTTTGATTCGCTGAGGCTTATGATCCAGACTGCTGATTGTCAGATGTTGAGGAAAAATCGGGTAAGGATTCAGCAGGATAGAATAGTAATCGTTGTATAATATCCCTTCCTGTTTCTCAGGAAGATTTTCAGCACAAAGAAAGCATTTTCTGTTTTTTATTGATTCTGTTGAAACATTTGCTGTTGTGGAATTTATTCTTCCGGGATTATATTGAGTCCGGATTTCATATCCGTCAAAAATAAATTTTTTCGACCGAACTTCAGAAAGTGCTTCCAGACCCTGCTGTAATAAAGGCCAGTCCTTCTGCTGCTTATTAAAAAGAAAAGAGATAGCATCAGAGAATTTATTTTGATTGATTAAATCCTGTAACTTACTCTTTGAGTTATCTTCCGAAGCATCATTTTTTGTTTTCAGCATTTAATTTCTGCCGTGCTTTGATTTCATAAGTTCTAATAGTGTCCTTATAGTAATCATATTTATTTTTTTTCTCCTGTGATAAACCGGAATCGGAATTCCCTTCCCATCTTCTGCAAATATAGATTGGTTCATAGATTCTGCTTATTTCATACCGGCGTGATATGGCAAGTGCAGCCGAATAATCCTCACCGTAGCTTACATTCGGGAATCTTATTTCTCTTATTAC
>DATICR010000515.1:0-2343 GCA_035456745.1 Ignavibacteriaceae bacterium | reverse complement strand
GTGTAAATGTGGAATCACCAATTACTGCAATTGCAGGATGTACACCAGCATCAGCAGCACCTTTAGCCATTGTTATTGATGCACCCATATCAACACAGGAGTTTATAGAATTCCATGGCGGTAAAGCGCCAAGCGTATAACATCCGATATCTGAAAAAACCTTTTGCTTGCCAAATTCTTTCATCGTTTCATTCAAAGCATTATAAATATCCCGATGGCTGCATCCGGCACAAAGTTCCGGCGGACGATTAGTAACGATTGCGGGAACAGGTTTACCAATCTTAACTTCCAATCCTAAAGCTCGTGCTACAATATCCGGATTCAATTCACCATCTCTTGGTATTGTTCCATCCAATCTGCGTTTAATTTTACTGTTTTTATCTAAATATCCTTTTAACATTTCTTCGATCATCGGGTATCCGTCTTCAAGAACTAGAACCTGCTCACATTCATTTACAAGTTTTTCAACCTTAGCAAATGGAAGCGGATATTGACCAAGTTGAAGTACGGGATGAGGGAATTTTCTATCAGGATAATTTTCCATCAAATAGTTAAACGCTATTCCGCACGCTATTATACCGATTGATTTATTTCTTGCCGGATAATATGTATTGAAAGAAGATCTTTCAGCTTCCTGTTCCATCAAGGACTGAAGACCAAGTAATCCTTTATATCTTTTTCTGGCATTTGAAGGCAGCAGGACAAACTGAATTGGATCTTCAGGATATCTTAGTTTTTTCTCCTCCTTTAATGCACGGGTTTCAATTCCCGCACGTGAATGTGAAAGCCTTGTAGTTATGCGAATCATAACAGGAATTTTTAATTTTTCAGAAAGTTCAAAACCTTCGTATGCCATATCATAAGCTTCCTGCTGGCTTGCAGGTTCAAAAATGGGAATCATTGCAAACTTACCGAAGAAACGTGAGTCCTGCTCGTTTTGAGAAGAATGCATGGATGGATCATCTGCAACAGTAACTATCAATCCCCCATTAACACCAGTTATTGCAGAATTAATAAATGCATCGGCGGCAACATTTAATCCGACGTGTTTCATACAAACCATAGCTCGCTTACCAGCATAACTCATCCCAAGTCCTGCTTCCATTGCTGTTTTTTCGTTAGCGGACCATTGCCTGTGTAAGTTTCTTGCTATTGCTGTTTTATTGTGCTGAACGTATTCGGTTATTTCTGTGGAAGGGGTGCCGGGATAAGCATAGACGCCTGACATTCCCGCATCGATTGCGCCTTGTGCTATTGCTTCTGCACCAAGTAATAAAAGCTTTTCCATTATTCCTCTCTTTCTGATTTCAAAATGGAAATTTCAAAATTTCTACAGATCAAAAATAAGGAAATGAAGTGTGTTTTCTAATTAAAATTGGTTTGTAAATTTTGACTTAAATGGAATTAAACGTGGGTTTAGCGGATCTTTTTTTATCAATTCATCAAAAAGTTTCTGGGCTTTATTTAACTGTGAATTTTCAGAATATATAATTAAGAGATTTATTTGTGGATCAATGTAATTAGGAAATAATTCCCGCATCTTTTCGTAGTAGATTATAGCATTATCAAACTTTTTTGATGATTGATAAATTGCAGCCGTGTTATGTAATACCAGCGGATTAAATGGAGCAATTTTTTCTGAATTGATCGAATGGATTAATGCCTGATCTAAATTATTCAATCTATACAAAGCGGTTGCTCTGTAAAACTCAACAGGTTGTTTTGAAGGATCTAAAGGATATAATATTAAGTTTACATTATCCAATTCTCTTAACATATTTTTATAATCCCCTCCATTTTTATACTCTATGGCTTTTATATAGCTAAGTTCAGACGATAGTCTTATATATGATGTAATAATTCCGATCGTGATAAGAAAAATAAGAGTGTACTTTAACTGAGTATATGAAATGCTTACAGTTTTAATCTTATTGTTAATTGGTGCTAAGGATAATCCCCCGGCATATGCAAGAAAAAAATAGGATGAGAATTTACTAAACGGAAATGCAATAAAAGAAAATCCAACGGTTGCCAGGGATGATAGCAAGATGAAGAAATAATTTTCATTTAATCTGCTTTTCTTATAAAGGTTATTAAGAATTAATAAAATAATAATCATATAAATAAGTGGAGCAGCAATTCCGTTTTCCGTAAACAATTCTAAAAAATCATTATGCGAATGAATTGCATGAACAAAATAAATTTTACTATCTGCAAATTCATCGCCATAATATTTTGGATAAATACCGCTCCATTTTTGTATTCCAACTCCTGTTAACGGATTTTCTTTTACCATCTCAATTGATGCACTCCAGAAATGCATACGTAATTGATTACTTCTAT
>DATICR010000514.1:0-6937 GCA_035456745.1 Ignavibacteriaceae bacterium | reverse complement strand
AGTTATCTGCAAATACCTTGAATAATCCGCCGGCTTTTAATCCATAACCATTGGAAGAGCTTAATCCATATGACCTGCCGGAATGTCCGCGCATCAGCACTGCAGTTTCCAGAAGTTCGATTTTAAATCCTGAGTTTGCATATACATTATCATCACCTTTAATACCAAAAATATTTTTCGCGATATTTATGTCACCGAATGCCGGCTGATAAGAAGAGGCGCCGGTTATGTCTCTGTTTATTAAATAATCTTTTGCCTCAGCCGAAAAATCCAGATGAAAGATTTCAAGTGGTATTTTCATACTTACTTCTTTAAATCCTACGGAAACAGAATATCCCATCTTTGCTGTTCTTGGCAGCGGATCCGACTGGGCGGGATCAATATAATAAATTTTGTCTCCGATATTAGACTGTGCGTAGCCAACAGAAAAATTGAGCTCAGGTTTCAATTCAATAGTTCCGGAAAAATTCAGGTCATACTCCGGGATAATCAATTTTGTGACAGGCACATTCAATAAGAATCCTATATCGTAGGCCGAAACTCTTGCCGATACGTCCCCTAATTCGGAAGAAATATCTTTAAAGGTATAACCGGCACTAAATTCCACGTAATAATCGATTCCCACTCCAAAGGAAAATGCATTATATGAGTCAATGTTGTCCTGGAGAAATAGTAATTCATTTGTCGTACGGTTATACCCTATTCCAAGACTCAATGGATACCCTATGAGTTTTTCAAAATTATAGCCCAAATTAAAAGCGAGCGAATTGTACGAGAATACATCACCAATTTTTGATTCTTCCGGATATAACTGTACAGATAGATTGGTATGTTGACTCAAATAACCGAGCTGTGCAGGATTGGAAAGAAAACCAAAGACGTCATTTGACGGTAAGGAAGTTCCAGTAGTACCCATGCCTGCATTTAAAGGTGAAACAGGAAGTGTAAGAAAAGGAAGTGCTGCTTCCGACTGAGTAAACAAATTAATATTAAATGAGAATAAAAGCAGAAAAGTAAATGAAATGACTAATTTTATGTTCATTATTATCCCCAAAAAATTATTACTCAAAAATTATTTATTGTTGATTTAATATTCAATAGAAGAAAAGCAGATTCCTTTGGACATCCGACTTGCAATAAATCAAACTTTTATTCGATTAATATTATTATTTTTATTAAAAATCTGTATCAGTGTGAGATGTCGTCTTAATCTTTTAAAACATTTCAAAACATAAGGTTACGAATATTGAACAAAATCGACTGGTACATTGATTGCAGCAAAAAATGTGAGGGTTAGTAAAAAACTATAAGTCATTTATGGAAAATTTTAAACGTGAATTCCGCGACGACGTATTAATTGTACGCGTCACGCTCGAAAAAACCACTCTGCAGGATGCCCTGGAATTTCAGGAATACATTGAATCCGACATTATTCTCGGCTATGAAAGAATTGTGGTTGATCTTTCAGGCTGCGAGGTTGTGGATGCGACTTTTCTTGGGGTACTTGTCATTGCATCAAAAAAAATATCAGAATATGGCGGCAGGATGAAGCTTGTACTTCCTCCCCAGGTATTTATATACACCGGTGTAAAGAGAATTTTTCATACTTATCTTTCAAGCAGTGATGCAGTTACGAGCTTCAATTTCGGTAGAAATTTACCGCGAACAGGAAATGCCTGTTAAAATATTTTCATTCCAGTGGTGAGAATAAAGCAGCAACAGCACCGGCAGGGTCTTTAATAACGCAATATTTGCCGTAGCGGCCCATATTCCGTGGTCCGGCAATTATTTCGCCGCCATTACGGAGGCACGTTTCTACTGATTTATCAACATCTTTCACAGTAAAATAAATAAGCCATTGATGCGGCAAATCTGCATTTATGCCTTTTGAGTGACATACCCCTGCAATTGTCCGGCCCGTTTCAGGACTATTCATACTATAATCATTGTAATCCCCCATCTTCACCGGTTCAGATTTCCATCCGATAACCGCCGAATAGAAATCCTTTACTTCCTCAGCATTCGGCACCGTTAGATCAGTCCATATAACTGCACCTGTTTCAAGTACCTCTTCATCAGCCATATTTTCCTCCTATTTCTATTCTTGAATATAAGAAGAATTCTATGAATTGGCGAATTATCGGATTATCGGATTATAGAATTGGCGGATTGGCGAATTGAAAGTAAAAGAACAAGACAAAAGAAAAAAGTCAAAAGAATAAAGTTTTAAAGTCAAAGATAAAAGATTGAAAGTAAAGAGATAAAAGTAATGAGATAAAAGTAAAAAAGACTGAAGTGTTTGTGGAGCTAAGGAGGATCGAACTCCTGACCTCTTGAATGCCATTCAAGCGCTCTCCCAGCTGAGCTATAGCCCCGGAATCCGGAGGCAAAGATACATAAGTTTTTGTATGTTGGCAAGAGGTGTACCTTTGGGGGCTGTATCAGACCTGTGATTGCTTACATCAAATAATTAAGAAGGAATTTGTATCATTCGAGAAAAAAATATGAGTAAAAGGCCAAGAGTGCTGGTAGCTGAAGATGAAGCAATAATAGCTATGGATTTAAAATCAACCTTAGAGAATTGGGGATTTAATGTAGAAGCCACATTCAGAACGGGAGAAGAACTATTAAGATTTGCTCAGGCCGATGATCCGGAGATTCTGATAATGGATATCTTTTTGCAAGGTAAAATGGATGGAATCACCGCAGCAAGAGAAGTATTAAAAACCAACAAAATACCGGTAATTTTCCTTACCGGAGCTTCAGATTTTGATCCAGGTAAACTGGAAATCGGCGGTAAATATAAATTTCTACACAAGCCATTTACAAAAGACGAATTAAAAGAAGCTCTAAAGAAAATTTATTCCAATCATACATTTTAAATTACTATTGAAAAATAATGAATGGTGATATCAGAGATTTAAGAAAAACCGGCTGTATGTTAATATGATTTGATTATTGCATGATTGCATGTTTGAATGAATGAATGGACATTGATAACCGTAACGTTTGTAAATATTTCTGTCGAAGCCTAAAATGAGTTTCACAAAGTTGAGTCTGATTTATCAGACGAAATCCGGCCCCGCGGAAACTCAAAGGATGCACAAAGAACTAACGATTTTCTTACACAAAGGAAATATTAAATACCGCCACGGGAATTCTTTATACGATAAATGTGGCTAAAGCCCGGATCATTTTCTTATATTTTTATCCGTCCACTTCCCAAAGGGATCCCTTCGGGAAAAGTGGGACGGCAATTATGATTATCTTGCTAAATGATCAATTCCCTGGGCTGTCACGGTCTGCATCAGTTTTTGAATCCGAACCGTAACAGCATTATACAACTGTGAGATAAACCATTGGCGAATTGGATCATTGTACCGCCACGGTTTGGAAAATAAACGCAAACCCGGGATGAATATTCTGATACCTGAACTCACCCTATAGTCCCTCTCTTCCGCCACGGCGGACAGGTGAAAAGAGAGGGACTTGTTTGAAATAATGTCTACTTATCTGTAGTGTTAACTTATAATACATTTGAGTCGATAACTTTTTTATTAGTAATCATTACAAAAACATTAAAAAATCTGCTTGTCAGGTTTGGAAAATAAATGCAACCCGTGATGAATATTTTCTGATATTTGAACTCACCCTGAAAACATTGGCTTTTATCAATCAATAACTTTAGATAAATTTGTAATTACTTATGAAAATTATTTTTAGCATACTTCTGGTACTTGCATTTGCCATTATTATAACCTATACAGGCTGCAAGGACACAGTAACGGCCGCCGATATTGATAAAGTAGTAATTCCTGATTCCAATGTCAGCTATTCAAAGTACATTCAGCCGGTTTTTAATGTAAAGTGCAATTCTTCAAATTGTCATGCAGATGCTTCTCAAGCGGGCGGAATAGACTTAACAACGTGTAGTAATACAACAGCAGACCCCTCTGTTGTCTTTCCGGGAGAGCCGGACAACAGCAGACTTGTATGGTCAATCGAAGGAATCGGAAACTTTCCTATGCCTCCTCCGGGTTACCCGACGTTAACCCAAAACCAGATAAAAGGGGTCAGAACCTGGATAAAAGAAGGGGCACAGTGTAATTAGAGCCAATGCTGTTCTTTATACCAGTTTACAGTACGTCTAATCCCCTCTTCGACCGGAATTTCCTGGTGGTAGCCAAGCTCTTTAACCGCTTTTTCTGTTGAGCAGATCCAGGCATGTCTTGTAATATCCTTCGCTTTTTCGATATTAAGCGTGGCAGGTTTTTTACTGAACAGAGCCAAAAACTGGGCGATTGCTGCAATGAAAAAAACAATAAAGTGAGGAACCTTTACATGGATTGGTTTTTTCTTCATTATTTTTTTTGACACATCGCCAATCTCCTCCCATGTATGGAATTTTTCGGAGCTGATAAAATATGTTTTGCCCGCGGCCGAGGGATTTTCAGCGGCCATCAGAGTACCTCTGACAAGATCAACTACATGTATCAGGCTGATTAATTTTTTATCAAGTCCTATGGTTGTGAACAATCCCTTACTAAAGGTCCTGAAGAAAATAAAAATCTCAGTATCCCTTTCACCATAAACCGCCGGTGCCCTTACAATTGTAATTGGTATCCGGTCCATAAATTCTTTTGCTACATTTTCCTGTGCAAGCTTACTTCTGCCATAAGTAGTAATAGGATTAGGAGAATCATCTTCATTTACAGGTCTTTCATCTTCTGAAGGTCCTGAGACAGTCTGACTGCTGAGGATGACGAATCTTTTCAAGGTGTTGAATTCAACTGCAACTTCGAGCAATGCGCGGGTATTTTCAACATTCCCTTTAAAATAGCCTTCCGGTGACTTAGCTTTAACCACACCGGCGACGTGAAAAATATAATTTACATTCTGAAAAGCTTTCCTTACACCGTCCCTGTCAAGCAGTCCGCAGTTAAATATTTCAACATTCTTTCCCTTAAGCCACTGCAGGTTGCTCGTTTTCCTTATAATACATCTTACCTGGTAATTCTTTTCCAACAATAAATCCACCAGATGGCTTCCCACGAACCCGTTTGCACCTGTTACCACAGCTATTTTGGAATTATTCATTCCGAAGTTTATTTGTTTTTATTTTTATTAAATTTTACATTAAACGGCTAAATTTAAGAAATTATTTTGTATTCTTAAATTATTCAATCTATCAGGTAATACCCCAGGAGGTTTTTTGGATCTTTTTAATAAGTGTTACGAATTCACCCGGGCTGATGAAGTAAAAGCATCCGGTTTATATCCTTATTTCAGACCAATAGAAGAAAATGAAGGACCTGTTGTTCAAATTGAAGGCCGTAAAGTAATAATGGCCGGCTCAAATAACTATCTCGGTCTCACCGCACACCCCAAAGTAAAAGAAGCAGCAATTAAGGCAATTGAAAAATACGGAACCGGCTGTTCGGGTTCGCGTTATCTCACCGGTACCCTTGATCTTCATATCGAACTTGAGGAGAAACTAGCCAAATTTTTTAATAAAGAAGCAGTACTGCTATTCAGTACCGGATACCAGACCGGCCAGGGAATTATTCCCACGCTGGTTCAAAGAGGCGAATATGTAATTACCGATAAAGACAATCATGCCTGTCTTGTTGCGGGAACACTCATGGCAAAAGGAGCAACCGCAGATTTTGTAAGATACAAACACAACGATATGGATGACCTGGAAAGAGTAGTAAAGAAACTACCTCTTGATGCAGGCAAATTAATTGTCAGTGACGGGGTTTTTTCTACCGGTGGTGAAATAGTGGATCTTCCGAAGCTTAATAAAATAGCCAAAGAATACAACTGCAGAATATTAATTGATGATGCTCATGCAGTTGGTGTTATAGGAAAAGATGGAAAAGGAACAGCCAGCGAATTCAATCTTGAAAATGAAATTGATATGACAATGGGAACGTTCAGCAAAACATTTGCTTCACTGGGCGGATTTGTTACAGGCGAAGCAAAAGTTATAAATTACATCAAACATCATTCTGCCGCCCTGATATTCAGTGCTTCACCCACACCTGCTTCAGTTGCAGCTGCACTGGCAGCACTTGAGATCCTCCAGAAGGAACCTGAACGTGTCACCAGGCTGATATATAATGCGGCCAAGATGAGGCAGGGATTAAAAGATATGGGATTCAATGTTCTTGAAGGCAGGACGGCAATTGTGCCTGTAATTGTCGGTGAAGATCAGCTTGCCTTCCAGATGTGGAGAATGCTATATGATGCAGGCGTTTTTGTTAATGTTTTCATCTCTCCCGGAGTACCCCCGGGAAGGCAGATGATGAGGACCAGCTATATGGCGACTCATGAAGACGAACATCTTGACAAAATTCTGAATATTTTTGAAGATACAGGAAAAAAACTCGGGCTGATTAGTTGACAGGAATATTTATTTTCATTAAATAAATTTAAGCATACCGGGGCAGGTATGCTTTTTTTTTTATCACGATGAAATTTTAAAGGTAATTTGAACTCACCCTGTAGTCCCTCTCTTTCGCCACGGTGGACAGGTAATAAGCGAGGGACTTGTTGGAAATTATGCCTGTTTATTTGTAGTGTTAACTTACAATACATTTGAGTCGATAACTTTTATTTAGAGAACCTGGCGGGGTGCTGTACTAAGTAATTTTAATTTAATTCTATCTAACAAGGATGGTAATATGAGCAATATAAAAATCATCAAAGTTGAAAATCAGAATGACCTGATGAGGTTTATAAAATTCCAATGGAAAATTTATAAAGGATACAAGCACTGGGTGCCGCCGCTTCTTATGGACAGGAAAAAGCTTTTAGATAAAGAGAAAAATCCTTTTTACAAGCATGCGGAAGCAGATTTTTTCCTGGCAGAAAGGAATGGTGAAATTGCCGGAAGGATTGGGGCGATTAAGAATGACCTGCACAATAAATATCA
>DATICR010000513.1:0-3890 GCA_035456745.1 Ignavibacteriaceae bacterium | reverse complement strand
GGTCCTGCCTATGAGTAAAAAGTATAAAATCTTTGCACATTGAATCAAATATGGTTATTAATGTAAGAAAAGTCAAGAAAATGAGTCATAAATCAAACTTTTTACTTTTGGCTTCTTCCTCGTCGTTATTTCTTTTTGTCGCACATTTAATTATTTTCTCAGGGGAGAATGATATGATTAGGAGAATTTAATGAGATATCTGCTTGTAATACCGTCAATTGATATTAAAAATGGTAAAACGGTCAGAGTTGTAAAGGGTATCCCCGAGCTTGATTGCAAAGAATATGGCAGTGATCCCGTAGAAATGGCAAAAATCTGGCGTGCTGAAAATACTAAATTATTACACGTAGTAGATTTTGATGGAGCCTTAGAACATTCCAGAAAAAATGCCGGAATTATTAAAGAAATTTGTTCATCAGTAATCATCCCCGTGGAATATGCCGGTGGAATCAGATCTTTTGAAGACGCTGAAAGAATGCTTGATCTTGGGGTCAGCCGTCTGGCAATTAATACAATGGCTTATGAAAAACCCGATGAATTTAAAAAAGTATTCGAAAAATTCGGACCAGCGAAAGTCGTAATTTCCCTTGATGTTCTGGATACTGAGATTGTGATAAGAGGAAGACGAATAAAAACAGGAATAGATTATCTTCAATTTGCAAAAAAAATGTCTGCAATAGGAGTCGAAAGATTTATAGTCACTGATGTTGAAAAAAACGGGATTATGGCAGGACCAAATCTTGAACTTTCCAAAACTATCGCAATGGAAACTCATCAGAAAGTTACTGTTTCGGGAGGAGTAAGGAATAAAGATGAATTATTGGATATTCAAATGTTGATGCCTATGGGAATTGATTCAGTTATAGTTGGAAGAGCTTTATATGAAAACCGTTTTCCCTGCCAGAAACTATGGCGGGTTGCTGAAGCTGGCTTATTTAATTAAAGGAAATAAATGGAAAATAATAATGTAGTACACAGCAGTTTCTGGTCAAATTTTTTTAAATCACCTACGGAAAAAGTTGACCTTCAAAAATCACTGCTTTCAATCCCTATTTTCAGCAGACTTTCAAAAAAAGAATTGGGAACATTAATAAATATTATTCATAATCGTAATTATGTTTCCAATGAATATATTTTTTATCAGGGAGATCCGGGACTGGGATTATATATAATCCGTGATGGTGAGGTGAGGGTCCAAAGAAAGATTGATGAGAATCAAACAATCTCTCTGGCTGTGTTTACTAAAGGAGATTTTTTCGGTGAGTTGGCTTTGATTGATGGTGAAAAAAGACCGGCCTCTGCAATCTGTGAAACTGATACGCGACTCGCCGTTATATTCAAACCGGACCTGGATGAATTTATTGAAAACTATCCCAAAAGCGGAATAAAAATATTAAGAGGAATTTCTGAAATAATTGCTACCCGTTTAAGAAAATTAAATGAAGATAATTATAATCTTCAAAATAAATTAAACTTAAAAATGGAGACATCATATGGAACCTAATATTTCCAGAGTACTTGTTCCCATTGATTTTTCTGATTATTCAAAAAACGCATTAAAATATGCTGTGAATTTCGTTAAGCGGTTTCAGGCAAAACTATTCCTTGTATATGTTGTTGAACCGGTTATTTATCCTCCTGATTTTAGCATGGGACAAATCGCTATCCCTTCCGCTGATCTTGATATGGATAAACGTGCAATTGAAGAACTGAACAAACTTGCAGAACAGGAAATACCACCAGAGATAAAAGTAAAAACAATAGTAAAGACCGGAAAACCCTTTATCGAAATAATTGAAACTGCTAAAGAAGCAGAAATTGACCTTATAATTATAGCCACACACGGTCATACGGGAATGGAACATATTCTCTTTGGAAGTACTGCCGAGAAAGTTGTTAGGAAAGCTCCCTGTCCCGTTCTCACATTAAGAGAACCGGCTAAAGGTTTTTCATTTAAGGAGGAAATTAATAAGGAAAGTACGAAATCAGGCTAAATGGAATTTGTATCAGTTTTTTCTGTCAATTACAAAATCTACTAGTCCTTCCATCGCTATCCTGGAAGGTGTATCGGGGAATATTTTTAAAGTTTCTTTTGCCCTGAGCGAATAGTCATGTGCAGTTTTTAGAGCGTATTCAATCCCACCATTTTTTCTGACGAATTCAACAATTTCCCTGGTGTTTTCTTTTCCGTTATTGTTCCTGATCAGCTTTTTTATTCCATCAGCTTTATCTTTACGAACCTGGTTTAATGAATAAATCAACGGTAAAGTGATTTTCTTTTCCTTGATGTCACCGCCAACAGGTTTGCCGATTATCTTAGAACTGCCTTCATAATCAAGAATATCATCCCTTATCTGAAAAGCCATTCCGATGGACTCTCCGAAAATTTTCATTGCATTGTGATATTCAATATTTTCACTGGAACTCATTGAGCCGATCAGGCAGCATGTTTCAAGCAAAGATGCTGTTTTATCAGATATAACTTTGAAATAAGTTTCTTCATCTATATCAAGTTTGCGTGTTTTTTGAATCTGCAGTAGTTCCCCTTCCGACATTCTTTTAACCGCATTTGTAATTACACCAAGAAAATCAAAATCCTTGCCTTCAACTGCGATCATTAATCCCCTTGAAAGTAGGTAATCACCCATTAACACTGCAGCTTTGTTTTTAAAGATGGCGTTAATTGACCAGAATCCTCTCCTTTTATCTGCATTATCAACCACATCATCATGTACTAAAGTAGCTGTGTGTAAAAGTTCAACCAAAACAGCACCTCTGTAGCTTCGTTCTGTTATACTCCCGGATAATTTTGCAGATAGTAAAACCAGCAGCGGCCTTATTTTCTTCCCTTTCTGCCTTATAATATACTTTGCAATCAGGTCAACCAGGCCGACATTACTCTTCATCGATTTTTTAAAGAGATGTTCGAATTCCTCAAGTTCAGATTTGATAGGCTGACTTATATCGGTTAGTGCTTTTTTAGTCAATGCTTCTTTATTGCTATTTTGGAAATGAAAATACTTATTTCATATAATAAAACTAATGGAACCGCTAGAACAACCTGTGAAACAGGATCAGTTCCCGGAGTAAGGAATGCAGCAAGAACCATAATAATAACGATTGCATGTTTTCTGTATTTTTTCATAAAAGCAGGTGTCACAATTCCCATCTTTGTCAGAAAAAATGAAATCATAGGCAGCTCGAACACAACTCCTGCTGCTAGTATGACACTCACAATAATTGATACATATTCATCAATGGCGAATTCATTTTTGATCAGTTCAGTACCAAACTGCCGGATGAACTTAAAGGCAAGAGGAATCATTACAAAATAGGCAAAAGCAATTCCAATAAAAAAGCTTATTGTACTATAAAATACAATAAGTAAAATATATTTTCTTTCTTTCTTTCGGAGTGCCGGTGAAATGAATTTCCATAGTTGATAGAATAAATTGGGAAGACTAATAATGATTCCACCGACCAAAGCTACCTGGAAATAAAGAAACAGCTGACCGAAAGGTTTTAAGTTCTGCAGTAAAAGTCCGTTATCTTTGGCAGGCTTTAAAAGGACATCGACGACGAGGAAATCAACAAATATCCAGCTGATTATTCCCCCTATAACAACACCGATAATTGAATATATGAGCCTCCATCTTAATTCCTCAAGATGATCGAGGAATGACATTTCCACATCATTAGAGTCATCAGAATCTTCATTTATGTATTCAGTGCTATTCAGTTCTTTTATTGCCACAGCATTTCAAATTAAATTAATTCGGTATATAGGGAAAACTTTCCGCAGAATTCTCTAACATCTTTTCGTATTTCTTCAAGTTTGCTGTCATTATCATAACACGAAACTGCAGAGTTTATAAATTCCGCAATTATAC
>DATICR010000512.1:0-11431 GCA_035456745.1 Ignavibacteriaceae bacterium | reverse complement strand
CGGTAATGGCTTTCTGGATTGCCTCCCCATCGATGGATCCCGAGATATTTTTTCTGAGTGTGGCAACGCTTGGCTGGGACCTTGCAGTCTGGAGACTGGTATCAACAATGGCAATAAGTCTGTCTGCGGGATTTATTACTCACTATTTAATAAAGAATAAATGGCTGGATGAAACCAAAGTACTTCGCACCGCGAAAGTCGAAATTCCTAAAGGAATAATATATTATGCAAAGCTCTCTTTCAGTTACATAGTCCGTAAACTCTACCGGTTCGTACAAATTACGAAGGAGTTTATCCTTCCGGAAAAGCAGGTGATACTAAATTTAGCGGAACAAGGCGGCACTGTATGCTGCAAAGCTCCCGTTCAAATTGCAGAACCGGTTATTCAGCCGTCCACTGCCTCCTGCTCTTCCTGCAGTGATCCGGCTGTCGGTGGAATTACTGAGGAGAGGATCTCTCTTTCGAATTCAAGATCATTTATGAGCCGCCTGCTGAAAGAAACCTGGAATGCGGCTTTTATGGTTGTAAAATTTATGGCTCTTGCTTTTTTGTTTACAGCTCTTATTAAACTTTATATACCTAAGGAGTGGATTACAGGGTTAATCGGAGGTAATGATATTCTTTCAGTTATTCTTTCTGCTGTAATAGGAGTACCGTTTTATACAAGCAGTCTGGCAGCCTTACCTCTGATCAGTGGATTATTATCACAGGGAATGGCTCCCGCAGCGGCACTTGCGTTTCTTATAGCGGGACCGACAACTACATTTCCTGCAATGGCCGCAGTCTGGGGCCTCACAAGCAGAAGGATTTTTGTGCTCTACCTTTCTTTCTCCCTTATAGGGGCTCTGGTAATGGGCTTTGTTTACCTTATTGTTTGCAGCCTTTAAAGGCACTTTCAGAGAGGCTGTCTCATTAAGTTGTATTGAGACGGCCTCTTTCTATTTTATGCGGCTAAGTCTCTATCAAATTATTTCGGGCGAATTGGTGCAAGAAGATTTCTTCTCAGACTATCATAACAAATAGTTGATTGTCAGTAAAGCCTCACTTTATTTTTCTTATCTTTTATTTCAATTCAAACCGTTCCTTTTCATTTCTATCATTTATTTTGGACAGATATATCCAACTCAGATCATTGCCAGTGCTGTCCCACCTCATTAGACTTAAATGGAGGAAAGACCAAAAGAATCCATGTCTTAATACACCTGTTTAAAACTGAATCAACCATATATTTGAATCTTAAACTTGATCAGGATTTTATTATTTTTATCAATCAATTTTTCGGACTAATATCTTATGAGCAAAACAGATAAAATACCAGTAGCTGTTCTTGGGGCCACAGGAAGTGTGGGACAAAAATTTATTGCATTACTGTCTAACCATCCATGGTTTGAAATAAAAATGGTAGCTGCTTCCGAAAAGTCATCCGGCAAAAAATACAAAGAAGCTGTCAACTGGATTTTGAATGATCCGTTACCGGAAAAGATAGGGAACCTTGAAGTCAGATTTTGCGAACCGGATAAAAATATTCCTCTGGCTTTCTCCGGATTGGATTCAAAAGTTGCCGGAGGTATTGAAGAAGATTTTGCTAATCATGGATGCAAAGTGGTTTCAAATTCCAGAAATCACAGGATGGATAAATTTGTACCATTATTGGTACCTGAAATTAATCCCGACCATCTTCAACTAATAAAAAAGCAGAATTATAAAAAAGGAGGTTGTATTGTTACAAATCCGAATTGTTCTGTAATAGGACTCGTACTGGCGATGAAACCCCTTGTTGATAAATTCGGAATTGAATCAATAAATGTAGTAACTATGCAGGCAATCTCCGGAGCAGGATATCCAGGTGTTTCCAGCTTTGACATAATAGATAATGTTATCCCCTTCATCGGAGGAAATGAAGAAGAGAAAATAGAGACAGAACCGAACAAAATATTTGGTTCTCTAGATGCAAATAGATTGAAGTATAATGATATAAAAATAAGTGCACAATGCAACAGAGTTTCGGTTGTGGATGGCCATACTGAATGTGTCCAGATAAAGCTTAAGAAAAAGACATCGGTCGGGGAAATCATTAAAACCTGGGAATCCTTTTCAGGCGAACCGCAGGAATACAAATTACCTCTCGCACCTTCAAAACCTCTTTATTATTTTAGTGAATCAAATTATCCACAACCAAGACTTCACCGTGGAATTGATAAAGGAATGGCAGTTTCAATCGGTCGACTCAGAGAAGATAAGTTTTTCGATTTCAAGTTTGTGATTCTGTCTCACAATACTGCAAGGGGAGCGGCAGGAGGAGCATTACTATGTGCAGAATTGATGAAAGTTAATGGGTATATCTGATATTTTAAATTTACTTTAAAGACGAATGGTTTGAAAGAAGTTGCCATAAAATTGGTAATTATTGTGTCATTTTAATTATCACGCCTGGTTTATAAGTTAAAATTCTCAATATTGAGAAAAATTATTGTATTTTTGTTCTCTCAAAACTTAAGTATCTTTACGCCTTAATTCCGAACCAAATGACAAAAAATAACAAATTTGAATAGAAAGAGATGAAACTGTCCAATTTTGCTATCATCTAATAATTTTAATCCAAATATAATTTTTGATGCTTAGAAAAGAATTACTGGAAAAAACATTCAAATTCGATTTTGACCTTTTTAATAGTCTGCAGGATATGTGTTTCATCCTGTCTGACAGAGGTGAAATTCTGGATATGAATATATCAGCGGTAATAAAGTTAGAAATTATGGCTGACCATGTTGAAGGAAAAAAATTTATTAGCCTGATAGACACTGAATATGTTGAACCTGTGAGGACAATATTTGAGAACTGTGTTAAATACAATAAGAGTGGGAATATTTACGCTAAGTTTCTTACCACCGATAAAAAACTTGATGCGAATATAGTCTTTACTCCAAGCCTCCAGTCAATCAATGGGGTTGAACATCTTTATTTCTTCGTAATTGCTCATGATATAACCGAAGAAAAAAAGCGGGAAATGGATCTGCTTAGATTTTATAAGGTTGCAGAGAACACTGTAAACCCTTTGCAGATTACAGACATAAATGGACGAATGATATATGTTAATCCGGCCTTTGTTGAAGCAAGCGGATATTCAAGAGAGGAGTTGCTGGGAAAAAGACCGAATATTTTCGGAAGTGGAAAAAACTCGAAGAAATTCTGGAAAAGAATGTGGGACACCATAAATACTGGAAAAGTATGGGTAGGAGAAATTGAAAACAGAAAAAAGAATGGAGAACCTTTTTATACCCAATTACTTGTTTCCCCTATTCTGGGAACGGATGGAAAGATTTGGGGATTTTTTGGAGTCCACAGAGACCTGAGTGAAAAGAGAATGATGGAAAAACAATTGATTCATACCCAAAAAATGGAAAGCATAGGAACACTGGCTGCCGGAATTGCACACGAAGTCGGAAACCCGCTTGCATCTATTTCGGCATTAGTGCAGGTTGTTTTGAGAACAACCTCTGATGATTTTGTAAAAGACAAGCTTGGATTGGTCAAAAGTCAGGTTACCAGAATCTCCAAAATAATAAGAGACCTTGTAGATTTTTCCCGTCCCTCTGATTATGAATTACAGGTTATTAATATTAATGACAGCATTAAGGAAGCAGTTGAAATTGTTAAAGTAGGAGCCAGGGCTAAGGATGTTGATTTTGTACTCCAACTTGAAAACGATATGCCGCTTCTTCCACTGATATCTGATCAAATACAGCAGGTTTTTATTAATATTTTAATTAATGCCGTCGATTCAATGTCTGAAGATCCGGAAAAGACAAAGAAAAAGCAGATTATAATACAGTCACACGTTGACAATGAAAAAATAACATTGAAATTTGCTGATACAGGCTCAGGAATTGAAGAAAAAAATTATTCAAAAATCTTTGAACCTTTTTATACTACCAAAAAACCGGGAAAAGGTACAGGTCTTGGATTGTGGGTCAGCTACGGCATTATAAAAAGCTTTCAGGGCAACATTGAAGTGGAAAGTAAATTCGGAGAAGGAACAACTTTTATCATCACTCTTCCGCTAAACACTTAATAATAATGGATAAATAAATGAATGAAAGAATATTAGTTGTAGATGATGAAGATATAATAAGAGAATCTCTTTCTTATGTCCTCAAAAAAGAAGGATATAACGTGGAGGAAGCAGAGAATGGTAAGGCAGCTTATGACAAGATTCTAAAGGAATCCTTCGATCTTGTTATAACCGATCTGGAAATGCCGGAGATGAAAGGGATTCAGCTGCTTGAAGAAATTAAAAAACTTGATTTACATACAGTTATAGTGGTAGTTACTGCATATGGATCGCTGGATACAGCGATTGCAGCACTCAGAAGCGGTGCGAGTGATTACATTTTGAAACCAGTTGAATTTGATGAAATGCTGATTAAAATTAAGCGGCTGCTCGAAATGAAAGACCTGCTTCTTGAAAACAAAGTTTTAAGGAAAGAGATTCAGAGAGAATATGATTTTGAAAATATTATCGGCAACAGTCAGTCAATAAAACGTGTATACGAAATGATCGAAACAGTTGCTGATACGGACAGCACTGTTTTAATTACCGGAAAAAGCGGAACAGGAAAAGAACTCGTTGCAAGATCTTTACACTTTAAAAGCAAAAGGAAGAACAAACCGTTCATTGCAATTAACTGTGGAGCCATTTCGGAAAATTTAATTGAAAGTGAATTATTCGGACATAAAAAAGGATCTTTTACAGGAGCGATTTCAGATAAGGAAGGTTTGATTAAAGCTGCAGAAGGTGGTACATTATTTCTTGATGAAATAAGTGAATTGCCCTTACAACTGCAGGTAAAATTTCTAAGGGCTTTGCAGGAAAAGGAATATACGCCTGTCGGAACAACACTTTCGCTGCCGGTGAATGTAAGATTTATAGCATCAAGTAATAGAGTCCTGAAAGATGAAATCGCTGCCGGTAAATTCCGTGAAGATCTTTTTTATCGTCTGAATGTAATTGAAATAAACCTTCCTTCCTTAAAAGAAAGAGAAGAGGATATCCCATTACTTGCAGATCATTTTCTGGATAAATATCGTAAAGAAATGAATAAAAATATAAAAGGGATTGACAGTGATGCTATAAGGGCCCTTATGAACTATGAGTGGAAGGGAGAAATAAGGGAACTGGAAAATGTAATAGAACGTGCAGTTATTTTCTGCCGCAGTGATTTTATTTCACTTAGGGATCTCCCTGCAGGCTTTAAGCCTAACGATGCCCATGTAAACCTTTCAGGTAAGATGACGCTGGATGATGCTATCAGAAGATATGAGAGGGATCTGATAATGAAGACACTGGAGGAAAATAAGTTCAATAAAGAAAAAGCAGCTGAAGAACTTCAGGTTGGATTATCCACATTGTACCGAAAATTAAAAGAACTTGATATTAAGACCTGAAGTAACCTTTCTCATTAGTTGAAAAAGGATTTATTCGCTGTTTTTATTTACGAGAAACAAAACTGTTTACGCACTCCAAGCAATAATCATTTTGCATTTCAAAATCCTGTTTAATCAATATTTTAAGGTTTTCTGGAAAAAGTGACTAATTGGCACGCTTATAGCCAAGAAAAACCCATCCGGTTCTCACCGGTAAGGAAATTTTTTAGAAAAATCAGAATGAAAAACGTTTTATTTTATAGTCACGATTTCAATTTATGCTATAGTCTGCTGATGTATCTGCAGGAGTCTTATTCAGTAACAGCTACAACGAACCTTGATGCCATTGCTCCGTTTGCGGAATCATCAAGCTTTGATTTAATAATTCTTGATGATTCTCCCAATCAAAAAATTGTCGAATTATGTAAGGAACTTAAGGAGAAAAATTCGTCGGTTCCCGTTATACTGACTTATGTATTTGATAAAAAGATCAAAGACATCGAACCGTCATTAAGAAAATACGTCACATCAATATTTTACAAACCCTATGACCTTAATGAAGTCACGATGAAGATGGCCTCACTAATGGTTGAGGTTTAACTTTCCCTATTTCTGACATTCCGATATATTCTAATCCTTTTCCTTTTTGAATCAGTATACGTCTTGCCAATAATTTCCATTATTGGGATGGAATTAATGTTCACTTCGCAAACATTTATTAAATCTTACCATATTTAATTAAAAAGATAGGATATAACCGTAAAAAAACGGAATAATTTATAGCCCAATTCTTTCTAAATTTTGCGAAGATACAATTTCTTCATCTCCCATTACTGAGAATAGGACTGGAAAATATGTTTATTTTTTCAACTATTTAGCCCGATTTAATTATGGTATTATGTTTGAATAAACCATTAGGAATTTAATTAACCATTTTCGGAATATTAAAAAAATGAAGAATATCGTACTATTTTTGTTATTTATAGTGTCAATAGTAGCACTATTTGGATTTGCTTTTTCAATGGCACAGAATAAAGAACCCGATGGTCAAAAATTATTTACGGATAACAAATGTACAGTTTGTCATTCAGTTACTTCATTGGGGATTACTTCAAATAAAAAGGACGCAGTCGATCTGTCCAAAACCGGGGATACTTACAAAGCAGATTTTCTAATTCAGTATTTAAATAAAGAATCAAAGATAAATAATAAAGTGCATAAAGTAGCCTTTAAAGGATCTTCTGAGGATTTAACAATCCTTGCGGGATGGCTGAATTCAAATAAAACTAAAAAATAATTGTTCTTAAATTTATTTAACAGATACGCAGCTATAGCTGCAGCTCAACAATAACTTGATTTGATATAGAGAAAAAAGATGTTCTTACCAGGTAATTTTCGTTGTCGTATGTTCTTAATAATATTTTTCAATTTGTTACTCACTGCGATTCCGCTTAAGGCACAATCGAATGATGATTGTCTTATGTGCCACAGTGATAACACGATGACAATGGAAAAAAATGGGAAAGAAGTATCTCTGTATGTCAATCAGGATATTTTTCAGCATTCAGCTCATGGTAAATTAAACTGCATATCCTGTCATATCGGATTTAATCCTGAGGATGTTCCTCATAAAGAAAAAATTGAACCGATAAATTGCCTTACTTGTCATACAGATGCGAAAGCTATACATGCTTTTCATCCTCAAATGTTGACGAAAGCCAATGGTGTAAGCGGGACACAGGATGTTTCATGTAAAAATTGTCACGGTACCCATGATGTTTCACCAATAAAGAATCCTGACGGCAAATGGGGCAAAAAGAATTTGATAACCTCTTGCGGCAGCTGCCATAAAGAGGCTAAAGAAAAATTTGTTCTTTCAGAACATGGAAAAGCTTTTGCGGAAGGAGTTGAAGGAGCGCCCAATTGTATATCCTGTCACCAAAGCTCGATAGTATCTGTAAACAAAGGTAAAAACTCCCTTCAAATAAAACTAAACCAGCAGAAACTCTGCCTGTCATGTCATCTCGACGATCCTAAGATCCGGGCCAGAACAACACCTTCCGCAGGTTTTATACAAGCATATGAACATAGTGTCCATGGTGAGGCACTAAATAAGGGGAATGCAAATGCACCAAGCTGCACGAATTGTCATAATCATCACGATATTGAGTCTTCTAATTCAGTTAATTCATCCATAAATAAAATAAATATCCCGGAGACCTGCGGTAATTGTCATACTGATATTGCGTCACAATATAAAGAAAGCATCCATGGTACAGCCCTTCTTCAAAAAGGTATTTCAGATGCTCCGACATGTACTGACTGCCACGGCGAGCATAATATACTCAAACACACTAATCCTGATGCTCCTGTCGCCTATAAAAATTTATCAAGTGAAGTATGCTCTCCCTGCCATAGTTCAGTTCAGCTTGTTCAGAAATTTGATCTTCCAACAGATAGATTTAAGTCCTATGTAGATAGTTATCATGGACTTGCTCTGGAAGGCGGTTCTACGGTAGTAGCTAATTGCGCAAGCTGTCATGGTGTTCATAATATTAAACCTTCAAGTGATCCCACTTCCTCTGTAAACAAAAATAATTTAGCCAGCACTTGTGGCAAATGCCATCCCGGAGCTAATCAGAATTTTGCAAAGGGTAAAATTCATGTCATCGTCACAAGGCAGGAAGAACCAATCCTCTACTGGATTTCTACTATTTATATTATCCTTATAATCAGTACGATTGGCGGAATGTTTCTGCATAATATACTGGACTTTATTAAAAAGGCAAAAATTAAAAAGATGAAGCAAAGGGGTATTATCCCTGAAGCCAGACATGGTCATTCATTATACCTTAGAATGACAGTGAATGAGCGTATACAGCATCTTGCCTTACTAATAAGTTTTATTACACTTGTAATTACGGGTTTCATGCTTAAATTCCCGGGTTCCTGGTGGGTTGAGCATATCAGGAGTATAAGTCAGAATGCATTTGAATACCGGAGTATTTTACACAGGATTGCAGCTGTTGTTATGGTCGCTGCCAGTCTGTTTCATCTGTATTATATAATCTTTACAGAACGGGGACGACAGCTGGTTAAAGATTTACTGCCTAAATTTCAGGATTTACTTGATGCAATCGGTGTTGCTAAATATAATCTCGGAATTTCCAAAGAGAAACCATTACTTGATCGTTTCAGCTATGTGGAAAAAGCTGAATACTGGGCTCTTGTATGGGGTACAATTGTTATGACGGCTACAGGCTTCATTATGTGGTTTGATAATACTTTCATCGGCTTATTAACAAAATTAGGCTGGGATATTGCGAACACTATTCATTATTATGAAGCATGGCTGGCATTCCTGGCAATTGTAGTATGGCATTTCTATTTCATTATATTTAATCCGGAAGTATACCCTATGAATTTAGCCTGGATTAAAGGAACTATTACGGAAGAGGAAATGGCTGATGAACATCCTAAAGAACTTGCAAGATTAAAAAATGAAAACCGGAAGAATGGAAATCAGTCAGATGAATTTTCTTTAGCAGATCCGGACATGGGTAATAAAAATGTCGAGAAGAAAATTAACAACTAACCTGTTTGCAGTCACTTTATTTTTCTTTTTATATTCACTTTCCATCACTTTAGCACAGGAAAATAGTGACTGTCTTATGTGCCATTCTGATAATACGCTGAAGGGACATAAAAACGGTCATTCATATTCAGTATTTGTAGATGAAAATAAACTAGGGAAATCTGTGCATGCTGATGTCCAGTGCATCAGCTGCCACCAGGATCTTGAAGGCAGTGATTTTCCCCATACTGAAAGTGTACAACTGGCAAAATGCGATGCGTGTCATGATGATATTGAATCACGCTTCAATAAGAGCCTTCATGGAATTGCAAAAAGCAGACATGATAATTTAGCTCCTACCTGCCAGACCTGCCACGGCACGCATGATATAATTCAGGTTAATGATCCAAAATCCAGAGTTGCACCCATAAATATTCCTTATGTATGCGGCGGCTGTCATAAGGAAGGATCGCCTGTTCAGCTTCAAAGGAACATTCCTGAAAGCCACATACTTGAGAACTATTCAGAAAGTATGCATGGTGAAGGTTTACTGAAGAAGGGACTTGCTGTTGCAGCAACCTGCGTATCCTGTCATACCTCACATGATATACTTCCTCATACTGATCCAAATTCATCGATAGCCAGGAAAAATATTGTAAAGACCTGCTCTAAATGTCACACAGCAATTGAAGTTGTTCATAGGAAAGTTATCAGAGGTGAGCTTTGGGAAAAAGAATCAAATGTACTTCCTGCATGCGTTGATTGTCATCAGCCGCATAAAGCAAGAAAAGTTTTTTATGATCAGGGAATGGCTGATGCCGACTGTCAGATTTGTCATGGAAAACAGGATATAAAATCCACTAAGGACGGCAGATCTCTGTTTGTAGATTACAGTCAAATTAAAAGCTCAATGCACAATCAGGTGGCCTGCAGTCAATGTCACTCTGATGTTAATACATCTCACGTGAGACCTTGCGACAATATAACAAAAAAGGTTGACTGCACTAAATGTCATGAGGCTATTGGACAGGACTACATACAAAGCATCCATGGTCAATTGTTTTCTAAAAACGATCCTAATGCTCCGACTTGCTTTGAATGCCATGGCACTCACAATACTTTGGGAAAAGCTAATCCCAAATCACCTATTTTCCCTACTAATATTCCACAATTATGTGCTAATTGCCATCGAGAAGGTGAAAAGGCTGCAAAACGATATAGAGGAACCGAAAAAGATATTATTAATAACTATGTCGAAAGCATACACGGAAAAGGTTTGATGGAAAGCGGGTTAACCGTGACAGCAACTTGCACAGATTGCCACACTTCACATCATGAACTGCCTCATACTGATAGCACCTCAAGCATTTTCCCGGGAAACATCGCGAAGACCTGCGGTCACTGTCATTTTGGAATTGAGGAGAGTTTTAATAAAAGTGTACACTCCCCCAATGTAACAAAGACTGATAAAAAACTGCCGGTATGTAATACCTGCCATACAGCTCATACTATAAAAAGAACCGATCTTAATGGTTTTCGGTTAGAAATTATGAATACCTGTGGTAATTGCCATGAAGAGATCGCTAAAACATATTTTGATACCTATCATGGTAAAGTTTCACAACTGGGTTATGCAAAAACTGCTAAGTGTTATGATTGTCATGGATCTCACGATATTCTGCCCATTACAGATCCGATGTCCCATCTAAGCAGGCAAAATGTACTTAAGACCTGTCAGAAATGTCACCAAACTGCTACGAGAAAATTCGCGGGATATTTTACTCATGCCACCCATCACGATCCTGCTAAATATCCATGGTTATTCTGGTCTTTCTGGGGAATGACAGCTTTACTTATCGGAACATTTTTTATCGCAGGCGTACATACATTATTATGGCTGCCCCGATCACTGCAGTACAGAAGACAATTGAAGGAAAAATTAACTCAGGAAGAAACTGAGAATTCTCAGATAAATAGTGACAACGAAATTTCTGAGAGTGAAGCAAAATGATTAATATGAAAAACGGTAATGAAAAATTACAATACCAGAGATTTACCAGGCTCAACCGCGTACTTCACATACTTATGGTAGTCAGTTTTTTAAGTCTCGCTTTAACCGGTTTAACATTGAAATTTTCTTATACAGGCTGGGCCTTTATACTTTCACATTTATTGGGAGGATTTGAATCCGCCGGATATATTCACAGATTTGCTGCTGTAATTATGTTTAGTGTATTTATCACTCATTTAACAGATTTGTTTCTGCAAAAAAGAAAAGAATCCAAAACATTCTTCAGAATGATATTTGATAAAAATGGTCTCATGTTTAATGGAAAAGACTGGCAGGATTTTAAAGGCTCAATGAAATGGTTTTTGGGAATGGGCGATAGACCCCAATACGGAAGATGGACCTATTGGGAAAAGTTTGATTAC
>DATICR010000511.1:0-3755 GCA_035456745.1 Ignavibacteriaceae bacterium | reverse complement strand
GTCTTACATTCATTCAATTTTTTTATTATAAATAATTCTTAAGAAAAGAAATTATTTTTCAATTTGTTTGTATTGTAAAATGATAAACAGATTTCTTTTATCATTCGGGAATTCTAATAATAAAATACACATATAATCTTTCTGGAAATTAAAGGAGGTGATAAGTTTAAACTAACTTACTGGGTTCTATTCTGGTTTTCTTGATAAACTTTTAATTAATTCTAATTTTTTAACCTACAGGAGAAGAAAGTAATGAGAAACACACTTCGTTTTACTTTAGGGATTATCCTGTTGTTTGCTTTCTCTATCTACGCTCAGCAAATAACACTATCATCCGGCAAGGCTCCATTCAATAAAGCGAACAGCCATATAAATTATGGTACGTTTTCACTTGCTGATATAGCTTATGCAAATGATAATAGCCAGAGTACTAATATTTCAATGCCATTACCGGCAGGAAATCCATTCACAGTTCTGGGAAGTTTTTCAGCTCCGAACTTTGCAGCATCTATGTGCAGAGGCGGTGATGGCAATTATTATTTAATTGATATTGCCCCCGCAGTATACCTGTTCGATCCGAACACCGGAACCTGTACGCTGATAGGTAATATAACCGGAATGAGTGGTGACCAGCCGAATGGAATAGCATATAATTATATGGATGATACATATTATATGTGTTCAAGCAGTAAATTTTATTCTCTTGATATCAATACGTTAACTGCAACACTCATTGGTTCATTCACACCTGCAATTACCGGATTGATGATAGATCTTTGTTTTGACGAAACCGGAACCTGTTATTCTTATGCAGTTGATATCAATCCCGGTGCAGCCAACGGCTATATTATTGATCTTAACACAGCAGCATTAACGACCTTAGGTTATGTTGGATTTACACCTAATTATGGCCAGGGAATGAGCTATGATTATGAAAACCAGGTAATTTATTTAGCCGCATTCAATCTGGATACTTTCACCGGTCAATTAAGGACAATGGATAAAGCAACCGGGATGACCACCCTGGTATATGATTGGGTAGATCAGATTGCTCCGTTTGCTACAAATTCTGAGGGACCAAATCCTTGCCCCGAGGAGTTAGCACCTAGTAATCCTGATCCGCCATCAGGAACTACAGGCGTCAGCGTTGATGGTACAACTCTATCTTGGACTAATGGAACGGGCACAGTTAGTGTTGAAGTTTGGTTCGCAGGGCAGCAAGTTTACACTGGTGCTCCTATTACGCAATGGCCGACTGGAGCCCTACAATATTTTACCACTTATAGCTGGAAGATAGTATGCTGGAATGATTCCTGTTCTCGTTCAGCAACCTGGTCTTTTCAAACAGAGCAACACCTTCCCCTTCCTTTAGAAGATTTCTATCCTCAGAGTGCACAATATTGGACAGGAACTACTGAAGGAATCACAAAAACAGATGGTGAAATAAATACAGTATATCCGAATGTGGGATGGGCTGCATATGATATAAGCACGATTCCCCAGGGTGCTACTATTCTGGAAACAAGGTTCTATGGATATGTAAATGCTGCTAACTGGCCATACTGGAGTGCAACCCCGATGGGATCCGTAAATCCGGTTACTGATGGAGCATCCTCTATCAATAGTCAAATTCTGGCTGGTTACACCTCGGATGTAGCTTATATATATTCAGATGAATCTTCCAGTTTCACCGTTGGCTGGCATAATTATGCAATGGGAAATTCTGCTTTGTCTGATCTTCAGTCAGCAATTGATAGTAATCAGGGATGGTTTGCGATGGGATTTGTAGATCGTGACTTCACTAATTCATTTTACCTTAATTTCGATGGATGGTCACAACCAAATCCGCCTTACATTGAAATTATATTTATAACTCCTGTTGAACTGACTTCCTTCCGTGCCGATGTAAATGAAGGCAATGTTAATCTTTCCTGGCAGACCGCAACTGAAACCAATAATAAAGGGTTTGAAGTTCAAAGAAATTCCGGCAATGGTTTTGAAGTATTGGCTTTTGTTAATGGTAACGGGACATCAACCGAAGTACATAATTATTCATATATTGACAGGCCTGTTTCGGGGAAATATATATATAGATTAAGGCAGGTGGATTTTGATGGTTCATCAGAATACTCGAATACAATTGAGGTGAATGTTGAAATACCTAAGATATTTTCACTTGAACAGAATTATCCGAATCCATTTAATCCGGCCACAGAAATTAATTTTAGTCTGTCAGAGGATTCAAAGGTTACACTGAAAGTATTTGATATACTTGGAAGGGAAGTAGCAATACTTATTAATGGTAATCTGACATCAGGTGAACATAATGTCACATTTAATGCAGCAGGATTTCCAAGCGGAGTATATTTCTATAGAATAGATGCAAATAGTTCAGAGGGAAGATCATTTGCTTCGGTAAAGAAAATGGTTTTAACCAAATAAAATTAAATTATATCCGAAAATGATAGCAATGCAAATTTAACGATATGGCGTTCAATGCCATGCATCCATGCTTTTGTTTTTTGCCTTTGCCTATTGCCTATTGCATCTGCCTACTTTTTCCCTGCGTCTCTTCGGTGATCCTCCTACGTTCCCTCCGCGGTGGTTTATAACCCAATAAAAAAGTTAATACGCTTTTTGAATGAATCCGCAGTTAAGATGATAATAAAAAGTGATCATCTCCAACAAGTCCCTCGCTTCGTAAGAGAGGGACTACAGGGTGAGTTCCTGATCATTCACTCCGACCTAACCCAATAAAAAAGTCAATACACTAATTGAATGCTTTGCCGACTGAGGAATTTGTTGACTGAGGACTCTTTTTGCTTCATACTGATTCTCAAGTCTCCAATCCCAGTCTCTCAGTCCCCAATCTTCTAACATCCTCCTCCGTTCCCTCAGTTTCCTCTGCGGTTTTTTAATAAATCATTCACTCCAACCTAATCCAATAAAAAAAAAGTTAATACGCCCATTGTACGATCTGACTTCTGATCTCTGACTTCTGACTTCTTGATTTTTTGACTCTTTTTGCCAATTGCCTTCTGCTTTTGCCAACTGCCCCTGCCTACTGCTCCTGCAATGCACCTTCGTGCTCTCAGTGGCTTAGTGGTAAAACTCTGATTCTACACTCGTTAATCGACAATCCTAAATGCAACCCCCCAATCCTCAGCTCTTTTTAGAAGTGACAGCAGTAAAACCCGAAAATATCCTTCTCGTACTTTTACTTTTACAATCAGGACAGGTAAAAGTCTTCCTTCGTTCATATTCGGAGATTGATAACTGGATGGAAAATTTTTTCTCACATTTGTTACATTTGAATTCATAGGTTGGCATATTCTATCCTCTCAATAAATTAAATGATTTAATGTGTAATTAAAATGTATGAAATTGACTATCAATGTTCAAGAATAATAAATATAACAATTAGCGGATAGTAAAAATCTATTATTATTATAAATTCCTATAAATATTTGATAGAAGCAATTAAATTATTTTAGAAGTCAATAAAAAACCCGATGACAATCTGCCATCGGGTCTAACTTTTATTCAAGGTAAATAAATTATTTCAGCAAAATCTGTCTTCCGAAGTGTTAACGAAGGAGGACCTGTCCGCCGTAGTGTTAACGAAGGAGGATCATCTTCTTCGTATTTACGAAAACCTGTCCTGAGCTTGTCGAAGGATCTCCTGCCTGCCCGCCGGGAGGCGTGGCTTGTATTCCGTAAAAATATACTCCTCTGGCTTACTTATTTCTCCTGAA
>DATICR010000510.1:0-5850 GCA_035456745.1 Ignavibacteriaceae bacterium | reverse complement strand
GTACTTCATTCCCCCGATCAGTTCGAACTTCACATATTCGTTATTAGTGGAAAGATCGCTGAAAATATTTCTGTCGTATGCGCCTATTCTGATCCCGTAAGTATTATAACCATACTTTCCATCTTTTGAAAAATGACTTTCGGAAGTCAATCCAAGTCTGCCAAAACTTAGTTCCGCACCGACGTTGAAGAAATGATCTGAAAAATATCTGCCTGATATCCTTAGTCCGGGGAGAACTTCTGCCACAGCTCCGGCACTCCAATTAAGATCAGTAGTAAGCTTTCTGTTCCCGAATGCATAATCAGCATAAAGTGCAATAAGTTCATTGCCCAATGGTCTTACTGCAAAGTCGACCATTCCTTCACTTTTATTACCTGTGGAAAGATTGCCAACCAGACCAAAAGAGATATATTTTATGGGACGGAAGATTGTTCCAAGTGTATAATAATCGGAATGATTTAATTCCTTCGTGTCGCCCGAAGACCAGGCATAACCCATACCGAATGAAGCTGCATCAGTACCGAATCCGGTTGAAAACTTATAGTCGGTTACAGTATAAGGCTTAAAGTTTGTATTCACCATATAAAATCCCAGGTGGGGGAATGAAGTAAACAATCCGTAATTATTAAAATCATTCCACCTGCCGATCTGATCACTCCACGCAAAATAAATGTCAGGTTCTTCAATCATCGAAAGCACAGCAGGATTCACATAACCGTATAGTCCGTATCTGTAAGAAGTGGGTGAAGCAATACTGAATTCATCTTGAAGGTAATAGGACGGCAATTGCGACTGGCATAAAAGTATGCTTGAAAAAAGGATAAAGAAAAGAAACAGCCCTGCAATGAATTTCATCAAAACCTCCTTATTTCTCCCCGAAAACTATAAAGAAAAAATGAAGAATGGAAGAAAAACCTCGACTACTTTGTATTGCTTTATTTAAAATCGCTTCGGCGAATTGTTTATAAGAGTTACACGACTTAGCCAGGGGCTACAATCAAATTCAAATGATATAGTCCCGCAACGGGATTTCCGTCCGTCTATTGCCGGGATCTTCGACTTAGCTCCAATAGGCAACAAGGCAGTAGACAATATGCAAAAGCAGAAGACAGAAAGCAGTTAGCAAAAAAGAAAAATGGTTGAAATGAATGATGATAAAAAGTTTGATAAAATTACAACATTTTTTTACGGAGTAGCACAAAACAAAAGAACACCAAGTAGATACAAAGCAGCACTGTGAAACTACTGAGAATTTGAGTATTTTTATTTGTTAACATTGTTTTTTTAGTATGATTAAAATTCACGATTTACACAAAAGTTTTGGAAGTAAAATAGTACTTGATGGTGTAAACCTGCAAATAAATAAGGGTGAGACCACAGTAATCATCGGAAGAAGCGGCTGCGGTAAAAGTGTTTTAATAAAACATATAGTAGGACTTCTGCAGCCCGATTCGGGATGGGTATTGGTTGAGGATAAAAAGGTTTCCGAGTTATCTGTTAAAGAATTATATGAATTACGGAAATTATTCGGATTTCTTTTTCAGGGATCGGCTTTATTTGATTCACTTACTGTTGGGGAGAATGTAGGTCTCCCTCTGGTGGAATCAAAAAATGGATTTTCGAAAACAGAAATAGATAAAATTGTTAAAGAAAAACTTGAGATTGTAGGTTTAAAGGATATTAATAATCTCAAACCTGCAGAACTTTCCGGCGGGATGAAAAAAAGAGTGGGACTGGCGAGAGCCCTGGTAACCAATCCCGATTATATTCTTTACGATGAGCCAACAACCGGACTTGATCCTATAATGTCTGATTCCATTGATGCCTTAATTAAAGAATTAAGTACCAAACTCACTGTAACTTCTGTTGTTGTTACCCACGATTTATATAGTGTAAAGAATGTTGGAGATAAGGTTGCAATGATGCACGATGGTAAAATTCATTTTGAGGGTACCCCCGCAGAACTTATGGCTTCACAGGACCCTGCAGTCATAGATTTTATAAAGAGAACCGGTGTTTAAAGTCATATGATCGACAGAAATTATTTGACAGATTTACTAAATCATTTCCGAAATAGCTTATCCATATTAAAAAGTTATTCCTTCAATAATACGCCAATTCGCTAATCTCATAATTCTCAAATTTACTTACTTTAAATCACATCCCTCCTTCAACCTTTTATTTATGTTCGCTTCGTAACCAATTAAGATTTGAATTTATGACGTTGATGGTAATTAAAAGTAAGAATTCATCAGATTTAATTACAAAGATTTTTACGAAGCTTTGGAATTCAAGATACTATGAAGATTGCAGCACTGCTTTTACAAAAGATATGCTGATACGGGAAAGACCCGGTTTGGTTTATACCAATTTATTCAAGCCCGTAAACGGTGATAATGACGTGGTGACTATGCTTAGTTCAATGGATGTGAATACCCGTTTACGGGTTTTTATTTTTAATACAGAAAAAAATAAAGATTACCGGAAAGATACATTAAAGGATTTTGTTTTACCTGGCAGAGACCAACACAGACTGGATACCCGATAAAGCTCCATTCCCTGGATGATAAAAAAGCTGACAAATTTTTGAATTGTCAGCTTTTTTCATTTTATTTAACCACTATTTCAATTTCGATTTATAACAGGTTATTATGCCTGATATTAATTCTATTGTACAGGTAATTCAATTAATGCTTGCCCCAGGGTTGATGATTTCAGCCTGTGGACTTCTGATTTTGGGCATGAATAACAAATATTCCCTCGTAGTAAACAGGATCCGGCTTTTAAATGAAGAACGAAGAAGAGTATTAAATAAAGTCGGTACAGGGAACTTTAGCTACGATGAAAATGTACGAATCGAAAGTATTTCCCTTCAGCTTGAGAAGCTGACCCTGAGGGTAAAGCTTGTGAGGAATGCAGTACTTTCTTACACTATAGCCGTTGCTCTGTTTGTATTGACTTCTCTCCTGATAGGAATAGAATTTTTTGCCACATTAAATTTGAATGTTGTAGTTACTCTCTTTTTCCTGATGGGAATGTTGTCCGTGCTGGTCGGGGTTTTATTTGCAGCATATGAGACCTCCGAAGGATATAAAATTATTCAGCTTGAGGTTAAAGTCGACGAATAATTTTCGATGAAATGAGCGAAAATCAAAGATACAATGAAGATGAGCTTCTCCGTCCGGGAAATATGATACGGCTTTATGCAAGTGGCGCTTTCCCAATGGCGGATGAAAAGACTGACAGGATAAACTGGTACATGCCTGAATTAAGGACAATCATTCCGATTGACAAATTTAATTATCCCCGTTCACTGAAAAAATTCCTGGAGCGGAATAATTATGAAACTCGGTTTGATACTGATTTTCTGAAGGTGGTACACGGATGTGCCGACAGGGATTCAACCTGGATATCACACAGACTTATAGAGGCATATTTAAGATTAAAAAAACTGGGTTATGTTCATACCGTGGAGACCTGGGAAAATGAAAAGCTTATCGGCGGTTTATATGGTGTTACATTCAGAGGCGCTTTCTTTGGTGAATCAATGTTCTCGAGAAAACCGCAGGCATCTAAATCAGCATTAATAAACCTTCTCTTACACTTAAGAGAAAAAAATTTCGCACTTCTCGATGTTCAGTTTCTGACACCTCACCTTAAGATGTTCGGAGCTGTTGAAATTGGTATGGAACAATACACCGATCTTCTGAACACGGCATATATAAGAGGCTGCGAGTTTTAAGGGAATTCACGCAAAGACGCAATGCGAAGAAAAAACATATAAGGTTCTTTGCGGCTTTGCGTGAAAATATCACTTCATTAAAATCATCTTCTTCATTTCTATAAAATTTCCTGCCTGAAGCCTGTAGAAATAAACACCGCTTGCCAGTCCTGCTGCATTAAAATCTGCAGAATAATTTCCTGCCGGCTGTTCGATGTTTACAAGTGTTGCTACTTCTCTTCCAAGTTCGTCATAGACTTTCAGAACAACTTTCTGTGAAGATGGAATTGAATAATTTATCTGTGTCGTTGGGTTAAAAGGATTCGGATAATTCTGTTCAAGATTAAAATTATCCGGGATTGTATTATTTGCCTGCCTGACATCGGTTATTCCCGCATTAATAAACGAAATTCCTTTTACCGGAATTACACCTGTATTTGGTGATGTTGTATCTGCAGCATCAACAGAAATCTGTGTCCCGTTATTTGTCAGGAATAAATAAGCAATCGAGCGGTTATATTCAGTACCGTTGCTTCTTGAATCTAATCTGACCCGCAGTGCGGGAACGGTTGCGCCTCCCGGCAAAGTCATATTTCCGTAAGCATCCACTGCATATTCGTTGTGATAATTGGTAATGGAAACATTTGGTGGTAATGGTGAAATAAGCGTGGTATCAGTAGCAGTATAATTTTCGGACCAATTAGTTCCCATCGTTAATGGAACTATAATGTTCTTTGCAGCAGGATTATTATGACTGATAAATGTAATATTAAATCCGCCGGCACTGCCCTCTCCTACGGAACCATATTGTAATAAACCATTATTTACACCAAAATATACCCAGGATTGCAGCAGATAACCTTGTATAAGTGTCGTATCGAAAAAACTGACAGTAGCAGAAGGAAAATGTCCTCCATATGGTGTAGTTGAAGGATTGACGCACGATAGTGTGAACTGAAGATCGGAAGATAGACCGCTGAAATCCCAGGATGTCTGTCCCGTCCCTCCAATATTTAATGACGTCGTTGAAGTATCATCAAGAACAGATAATACATTTCCGATAGTTAGATAGCTTTGCAGGTCATTCTCTGTAATGGTTATTTGTGCAAATGATTTTGACCCTGCAAGAAGAACCAGGCAAAAAAGTAGCGCACCAGTTTTTTTCATATGCTCTCCTAATGTTTATAAATGCCTAGAATACCCCGCGGGATAATCAGGGATATTCTTTTTTAATTGTTAATTATCAAAGCTTGCGGGAAGTTATAAATATTTCTGATAATATCCAGTGGGTAGGGACAAAATAATCAGATTTTTCCCTGTTATGCTTTTCGATGCTATAAACTACATTCCACTAATACGGTAATTCGCACATTCGTGAATTAGTTAATTCTTCTATTTAATAAGCATTAATTCCTTCTGTGGTGTTGAAATGAATTGGCAGCCATCTTTTGTAACAAATACTTCTTCTTCAAGAGTAGATGTACCGTAAGCTTTTACGGGAAGTCTTGGTTCAATTGTAAATATCTGACCCTCTTCAACTTTCATAAAGGGAGTATCGCCATAGCGCTCCCATCTGGGAAATAATCCGGCGCCGCCATCGTGAACATTTCTGCCAACCTGATGTCCCAGGCCGTGCGGATATTCTTCATATCCTCTTTCAGTGATATAATTTCGTGCAATATCATCCATTTCGCATCCCACCACACCCGGCTTTAACTCATCGGCAACCTTCTGTATAGCATCCCTGATAATTTCAAAACCTTTCTGAACTTCAGGCGGAGCATTTTTTTCATCATCTTTTAACACATACCACATTCTCTGCAAATCAGAACAATACCCTTTATACTCAATTCCAAAATCAATATTTACAATGTGTCCCTTTTCAACTTTGTTATCGGTAGGACCTGAATGAGCGCCGCCGGCATCGGGACCGGTGAACACTGCGGGACAATGGTCATCCTCCCACGCCAGCCCAAATCCCCTCTCTTTGACTTTCCGCTTCATAAAATCCGCAATTTCAATTTCTGTTACTCCCGGTCTTATAAACCTGGTAGTTTCATCAAATATTTTAATCGTCTCTTTGACTGCTTCTTTCATAATTGAAAGTTCGGTTGCAGATTTTCTTCCCC
>DATICR010000509.1:0-5618 GCA_035456745.1 Ignavibacteriaceae bacterium | reverse complement strand
GAAGGTAAAGACATGTTGAATAAAAAGATTATAATAGTAATTGTTTTTTCCCTATGCGACCTTGCTGCCTGCAGTCAGATTTCCATGGAAGGGACAGTTAATGAAAAGCTGATGGGTAAATGGTCGGCAGTTGATTCCACTTCATTCAGAGGAAAAGAAATTGAGTTTCTTCCAGGTAATCAGGTCGTCCTGACTATTGCGAATGGAGGACAACAACAGGGACAATATGAAATAAATGACAGCACAATTACTTTCTCAATAGGAGATGCCCCTCCATTTAATACGAACTTCCGGTTTGAGGGAGATAATCTTATTTTAAATGCACCGGGTGAAAAAGCAGAAACCAGGTACGAGAAAATTAATGAATGAAAGAACATCATAAATTCTATAGTTATATGTGTTCAGGATGACATCTTTCCAATTAGTGCTATGTTTGTGAAAAGATGTCATCTTTAATTTTTAATCATTCGACAATAGTAAATCGTAAATCGTCTATGTCTCCATTTTCTCCGTGATGGATTATAACCCAATAAAAAAATCAAGACATTAAGTTGAACGATTTGTTGACTGGTAGACCTGCCTGACGGCAGGGCAGGCTGCCTACTGTGGACTTTTTTTGCCAATTGCTCCCTGCCTTCTGCAATTGCCAATTGCCTATCGTAGAGAAGCGAAGATCCCGTCCCACAAGATTGCATCTGTCTACTCGTTCCCTGTATCTCCGGTGAAATTTATCATATTTTTTTCTTTCTTCCTCAACTCTGTTTAATTTTGTAAATTGATTTCTTCATTTGTTATTGGCAGCAAAATAAATTTACAGGTGAGTAAATGTTAAAAAGGACAATTTTATTTTTTGGTCTCCTGATATTAATAACCTTCTCTGTAAAACCTCAAACAGAAAATTCTGAACTTGCCGGAACCTGGCAGGGAGCATTAAAAGTTTCAGGAATAGAACTTCGTATAGTATTCAATGTAACGGATTCAACGGGTACTTTAACGACAACAATGGATAGCCCCGATCAGAATGCTTTCGGAATTGAAGTTGATTCAACTTCATTCAAAAAAGACAGCGTTTTCTTTTTCCTTACAAAAATAAATGGTTACTATGACGGGGTTTTTAAGAAAGACAGCATAAACGGAACATGGCATCAGTCCGGGAACAGCTGGCCGCTGGTTTTGAAAAAATCACAAAAAATTGAAGCTCCTGAAAAACCCCAGAATCCTAAAAAGCCTTATCCGTATAATGAAGAAGAGGTGACTTTTAAGGATACAGTCGCCGGTATTGAATTGGCCGGAACACTTACAACTCCTAAAGAAGGAGGACCATTCCCGGCGGTTGTTCTTGTTACCGGTTCGGGCCCTCAGGACAGGGATGAAGCTCTTATGGGTCATAAACCTTTTCTTGTACTTTCGGATTACCTGACACGACAGGGAATTGCTGTACTTCGTTATGATGACCGGGGAGTGGGAAAGTCGGGAGGTAGTTTTTCCGATGCTACAACTAACGATTTTTTAGATGATGCACTCTCGGCAATTCAATTTCTTAAATCAAGAAAAGATATCTCCCATAACGAAACAGGAATAATAGGCCATAGCGAAGGCGGTCTCATAGCACCAATGGCTGCAGTGAAGAGTAAGGATGTTGATTTTATAGTGCTAATGGCAGGTCCGGGAGTGTCCGGTAAAGAAATTCTCCTGGAACAGTCTAAGTTAATCGAAAGGGCTATGGGAAGGGATGAGGTGAAAATAAAAGATGATATACAGCTTTCAGAGAAATTATATAATATAGTAGCGAATGAAAAAGACGATAGCACAGCTGAGGAGAAAATTATAGCAATCTATAATAATTATTATGCTTCTCTCGATTCAACAGAAAAAATGGAATTTGGAAATAATCCCGAAGCGATTTTCAAAAAACAGGCTCAATCAATCCTTAGTCCCTGGTTCAAATTTTTCCTTACATATAATCCTGAACCAACGCTTGAGAAGGTTAAAGTACCGGTGCTTGCAATAAATGGATCGAATGACTTGCAGGTTCCACCGAAACAAAATCTCCCTGTTATTGAAGAAGCTTTGAAAAAAGGAGGAAATAAAGATTATAAGGTTTTGGAACTTCCTAAACTTAATCATCTGTTCCAGACCTCGGAAACCGGTTCTCCACTTGAATATTCCAAAATTGAGGAAACAATTTCCCCGGATGCCTTAAAGGTAATCGGTGATTGGATTCTTGCACATACAAAAAAATAGTATACTATGGGATTAACCGAATTAAAAAAAGATCTGAAGAATGAAGCCAATGAAAAACAGGCTGCGGTTCTTCAAAGGTTTTTCAAGACAGGGAAAGGTGAATATGGAGAGGGGGACTTGTTTTATGGGATAAAGGTTCCGGTACAGCGCAGAATTGCAAAAAAGCATATTGATATATCACTGGAGAATATACAGGAATTATTGAACTCCCCTGTTCACGAAGAAAGATTGGTTTCATTATTTATCCTGATTGACCATTATTCAAAATCCGATGATAAAACCCGGGAGTCTATTTTTAAATTCTATTTAAAGAATGCAAAAAAAATAAATAACTGGGACCTTGTAGATTTAAGTGCGCCGAAAATTGTAGGCGCACATTTATTAATGAAGGATAAGGATATACTTTTTAAATTAGCGGGTTCATCAAATATCTGGGAAAAAAGGATTGCCATTTTATCTACATATACGTTTATAAGAAACCTTCACTTTGAAACTACTTTGCGGCTTGCTGAAATTCTTCTGAACGATAAGCACGATCTCATCCATAAAGCAGTGGGATGGATGCTTCGTGAAGTTGGAAATAAGAACCTAAAGGCGGAAGAAGATTTTCTTAAAAAATTTTATAAGCACATGCCGCGGACAATGTTAAGATATGCAATAGAAAAATTCCCTGAAGAAAAAAGGATGAGGTATCTAAAAAATAAAAATTGAAAATACTTTTATCTTTTTAATTCTCTGATTTTCTTTTATCTTTTATTTTTTTTTCTTCCTTGATTTTCTTTAATCTTTTGACTTTTTACCCGCCACCCTTTGGCGGGTTATCTTTTATCTTATATCTGAAGTTTCAGGCAGCTTATGAAATAAATATTATAAAATACAGGGAGTTGAAATGAACTTTATTATTTTTCTAAAGTATTTCAGTAAAATTAAGGAATGAATCGATGGGAGATAAAATTCACCCTGATACCCATATAGGTCATATCCATTTAACTGTTTCTGATCTCGAAAAGTCACTGAAATTTTATAGGGATTTACTTGGATTTGAAGTAACTACCTGGTATGGTAACTCAGCAGTGTTTTTATCTGCGGGAGGTTATCATCATCATATAGGATTGAATACCTGGGCAGGTAAAAATGCAACTCCCCCGCCTCCGGGACATACAGGAATGTATCATTTTGCCATTCTCCTCCCTGATCGTAAGGAACTGGCCAAAGTATTTAAAAGATTGTGGGAAACAAATTATCCTATTGAAGGGGCATCCGATCACGGTGTTTCCGAGTCGATTTATTTAACAGATCCTGATGGAAACGGAGTCGAAATTTATGCCGATAAACCGGAGTCAGATTGGCCAAGGGATGAAAAAGGGGAATTGGTTATGTTTACTGAAGCATTGAATTTGCCTGATCTTTTGTCTGAACTGAAATGATAGTAGAGAGGTCAACAGATCAGGAGTCCGAGATCAGATTGTGGACTGTACAGATTTGTTTGAGCCATCTCTGACCATAATCGGGTCTGTTGCACAACCGGGAATTGTCATTAGAGGGAGAAAAACTATTTACTATTTATTCGGGCGGTAATCTTATCGGAACCCCGTAGAGGTTCAATTATTGTAGAATCATTTAAATAATAAATATTCCCCGACCCTCGTAGAGGGTCAATAATTTTTTTCACCTTGTTGTCTAAAAAAGCTTCCGTAAATTCGTCAATTCGATAATTCGTAATTTGATAATTCAATAATTCGCTATTCGTAAATTCAACTATTTATTTTTATTATGTAATTACTTACGTTAGCATTATGATAAAAGAAGATTTAATAAAAGAACTTGGGGAATTGGGAATAGCTACCAGGTTAAAAAGACTTGGGGAGAGATTTTCACAGGATGTCGCAGAAATCTACAAAAAACGTAAGTTGGATTTCGAACCCAAATGGTTTACAACAATTTATGCTCTCTATAAAAATGGTTCTATGAGCGTTCAATCTTTGGCTCAATCACTTGGATTCACTCACCCTGCAATTATCCAATTCATAAATCAAATGAAGAAGAGACAACTTATTGAAACAAAACAGGGAGAGACCGATAAAAGATTAACCCTTGTTTCTCTTTCGAAAAAAGGTTTGGAAACCTTTGAATCGGTTCGTCCCCTGTTATCGGATATCGGAGAGGTTACTTCAGAAGTCTTGTCTTCAACAGGATTAGATATGTTGATACTGATGGATAAAATCGAAGAAGCCCTGGATGAGAAAAGTGTTTACGAAAGGATTTCAGAGAGAATAAAAGAAAGAGAATTAAAGGAGATTGTTGTTGTCAATTATGAAGAAAAATATAAAGCTGAATTCAAAGGATTAAATGAAGAATGGCTTAAGAAATATTTTTCCGTCGAGCCTGAAGATGAAAAAATATTATCATCACCCGAAGAAATTATTAAGAATGGAGGAGAAATTTTCTTCGCTCTCTATAATAATGTTATTGCCGGTACGTGCGCTGTAATCAGAAGGGATAAAGATTCGTTTGAGCTTGCTAAAATGGCCGTAACCGAAAAGTTTCAGGGAAGACAAATTGGTAAGAAGCTAGCTTTGACCGCTATCGGGTTTGCTGTTTCAAAGAAAGCAAAAGTTATCGTCCTCGAAACCAGCAATAAATTAATAGCAGCATTAAACCTTTATAAGAAACTTGGATTTGAACAAATTCCCAATGACCATCCTGAAAAATATAAGCGCTGTACTATAAAGATGAAACTGGAAATCTGACTTCATTAAAGATGCGTAATATTCGTATAAAAGTATTAATCAAGATACAGGTACAGATATACACTTAGTGCAAATATTACTATCACAGCGGATAAAAACATTACCAGGAATGAATTAAAAAAAAGTTCCATTGAAATCCTCATATGGAATATGATATATTTATTCCAAATTTTCAATCACTTTGCCTTTCCGGTTATTTTTATCATTTCCTTGGCAAATTTGGCTCCTTTTCCTTCATCCTCATGCTTGAAATAAATAAAGACATCTTTCCAGCTTTGCATCTCTATTTTTTTTAACCATTTTGATAGTTCATTTTTTGTATAGGATGATCTTCGCAATCTCAGATAACCCCAGCCGCCTGTATTTATCAGCTCCGAAACGGGTGCTTCATCTGTATCGGAAAGACATAATGCACACTTATAATTTTTAAGCAGGTCGTAAACTTCCTTTTCAAACCACGATGGATGACGAAATTCAAAAGCAGTATTTATATTTTCCGGCAAGTCCTTAATAAAATCTTCTAGTCTCGTCATATCCTTTTTAAAATTAGGGGGAAGTTGTACCAGATATACTCCGAATTTTTTCTTAAATGGAGCTAAGGTTTTATAAAGATATTCGACATTT
>DATICR010000508.1:0-10468 GCA_035456745.1 Ignavibacteriaceae bacterium | reverse complement strand
ATATAAACGTATATCTACATTCTGGGTTTCCGCCAGTTTCCTGGCATTTAAATTCGGCCTTACATGGAATCCAATAATAATAGCATCGGATGCAGAAGCCAGCAGAACATCACTTTCAGAAATTCCTCCGACACCTTTATGTATTACTCTTACAACAACTTCTTCATTTGAAAGTTTCATTAATGAGTCGGACAATGCTTCAACTGAACCATCAACGTCACCTTTAACTATAAGTGCAAGCTCTTTTACGCCGCCGATGACAATCTGTTTTGCAATCTCGTCAAGAGTTATATGTCTAACCTGTTTCTGATCCTGTTCTCTCTTAAGCTGCTGTCTCTTAATTCCTATTTCACGTGCAACTTTTTCAGATTCCACAACGACAAATGTATCACCTGCCGTTGGGGATCCTTCAAAACCAAGCACCTGTACAGGTGTAGATGGGCCGGCCTCATCAACTTTATTTCCGCGTTCATCAAACATAGCCCTGACTTTTCCCTGGAAAATTCCGGCAACGAACGGGTCACCGATTCTCAGTGTACCTTTTTGTACCAGGATGGTACCCGTAATTCCTCGTCCTTTATCTAATTCAGCTTCAACAACAGCACCACGGGCATGCCTATCGGCATCAGCTTTAAGCTCAAGTAAATCAGCTTCAAGAAGAATCTTTTCCAGCAGAATGTCTACATTTACTCCTGTCTTTGCAGAAATTTCAATGCACTGATTTTTACCACCCCAGTCTTCAACCAATACTTTTCTTTCGGCCAGCTGCTGTTTTATTTTATCGATATTAGCACCGGGTTTATCGATTTTATTTATTGCAATAACTATGGGTACTCCCGCCGCCTGAGCGTGATTTATTGCTTCCACTGTCTGAGGCATAACTGCATCATCAGCAGCTACAACAAGAATTACAATATCCGTCAATTGTGCACCGCGGGCCCTCATTGCCGTAAATGCTTCGTGGCCGGGAGTATCAAGAAATGTAATTGATTTCCCTTCGCCAACGTCAACTTTATATGCACCGATATGCTGTGTGATTCCGCCCGATTCACCGGCTACAACATTCGACCTTCTGATGTAATCAAGAAGAGAAGTTTTTCCATGGTCAACGTGACCCATTATTGTTACAACCGGAGGTCTGGGTTTTAATCTTTCAGGGTCATCAGGGAGATCCTCAAGTGCCTCAGCGGTATATTCTGCCTGGAATTCTACCTCATAACCGAATTCATCAGCAACAAGTGTAATCGTTTCAACATCAAGTCTCTGATTTATTGATACCATTAAACCCAGTTCAATACATTTGGCGATAACCTCACCGACAGGAACGCCCATTAAATTCGCAAGCTCATTAACAGCAATAAATTCCGTAACTTTTATTTTCTTTTCGTCGCGGGATTTTTCTTCAAGACGTCTTTCTTCTTCCGCTTCTCTCTCTCTTCTTTTTTTCTTTCTAGAACTTGCCCGGCCGGAAGCGATCGTATCATCCATGCTCAGAAGTGTTTTCCGGATAGCTTCTTTAACTTCCTTTTCATCAATTTCAAACTTTTTAACTCTTTTTTTCTTCTTCGATTGAACTGTTTCTTCCTGTGCCTGTTCAACCGGTTTCTTCTTTGCTTTTGGCTTTTTCCTTTTTTTAATGGCTCCTTTAGGTTTCTCTTTTTCTTCCACCTTCTCGTGTTTTTCTTCAACCGGTTTGGCTTCAGGTAATTTTACTTCCGGAGCTTTTTCTTCAAGATCAATTTTACCGACTACCTTTAAACCTTTTCTTTTACCTGCTTCACTTTCTTTGGGAGATATAAAAGACTCTTCCTTTTTTTCTTTTTTCTCTTTAGGCTCTTCTGCTGCTTCGGGTTTTTTCTCTTCTTTACCGGCAGGTTCTACTTCTTTGGGAGCTTCCTCAACAATTTCAGTAACCGGTAGTTCAACAACAGGAGGTTTTTTTTCTATCTTTTCTGCGGCTGTAAGAGGAACAACTTCCTCTTCTTTTGCAGACTCTCCTGTTTCCCCGCGTTTTACCTCTTCTTCAACTTTAGATTCCTTCTTAGTTTCTTCCTCGGTTCTTTCGATTCTCTTCTTATTAAACTCAGCGATTTTCTTATAATGTTTTTCGGCTTTTTCAATATCCTTTTTAAAATGATCCTGGATATCCGTAAGCATCTCATCTGTCAGGATAGTCATATGAGATTTGATATCGTGTCCTTTTTTCTTGAGGAATTCGATAAGCTGCTCTGCCGACAGATTATATTCGGAAGCTAATTTATAAACTCTGACTTTTTTTGACTTAACTTCAGCCATATTTTCCTTATCTGGTTTTTACCTATTCTTCTTCTTCAAACTGTTCTTTAATCAGATTAATAACTTCATTTATCTTATCTTCATCAAGACCTTCGATTTCTTTTAATTTTTCTGGACCTGCCTGCAGAACCTCAAGTGCTGTATCATAACGATTATTTATAAGCAGCTGGTAGATTTCATCACCAAGCTCTTCTTTTAGATCAATCAACTCAATATCTTCCTCATATTCTTCGAGAGCTCTTTCCTCGCGTAAGATTTCAATATCATAACCGGTTATTTTCATTGCAAGTCTTATATTAACTCCATTCCTTCCAACTATAAGTGACACCTGATCAGCATCGGCAGTAACAACTGCTTTCTTCTCATCATCATCAACTTCAATTTTTTTCAACTTGGCAGGGGCAAGTGCTCTCTGGATGTATACTATTGAATCTTCTGAATAATTTATAACATCTATGTTCTCATTATTTAATTCTCTGACTATTGCGTGTATTCTTACACCTTTCATTCCCACGCAAGCACCTACCGCATCAATCCTGTTATCCTGGGATTCTACTGCAACTTTTGCTCTTTCGCCGGGTTCACGGGCTATTGCTCTAATATCTATAATTCCGTCATAAATTTCAGGTATTTCAATTTCAAATAACCTTCTCAGAAACATATTATCTGAACGTGAGACAATGATCACAGGTCCGCTATTTCCTTTCCGAACCTCTTTTACGATTGCCCTTATGGTTTCTCCTTTTTTATACTTTTCATACGGAATTTGCTCCTGGCGGGGAAGAACTAATTCATTTTTGTTGTGATTAACAAGAATATCGCTTTTTCTTATCTGATAAATATCTCCTACGACAATTTCTCCCAGAAGCTCCCGGTATTCATTATATATAATATCTTTCTCAATTTCACGAATCTTTTGATTAAGACTTTGCTTGGCAAGAGTTATCAGTCTCCGCCCGAGAGTGGCTAGCTGGATTTTTTCCACAAAGTCGTCACCTACTTCCAGTTCTTCTTCGTTGCCTTTCTGGTTTACTTCTTCAAGACTTACCTGAAGATTCGGATTTTCAACTACATCGACGATTTCCCGCTCGAGAAATATCTCGATGTCTCCTCTGTCCATGTTAACAACAACATCGTATTTTGCTTCATCGCCATATTTTTTCCTGACAAGCAGTCCGAATATTTCTTCAAGAATACCGGCGAGTACATCTTTATCGATTCCTTTATCCCTTACCATTTGAGCAAAGGATTCAACAATCTCTGAATTCATTTATTACTTTCTCCTCTAAGAAAAACTGATTAATACTTTTGCCTTTAAAATCTTTTGGAAATCAATCTTGATTTCATCCTTGTTGTTTTTCACAAACAGCAGCTCATCACCTTCAACAGCTTTTAATGTACCTGTAAACTTTTTAACAGAATCTTGATCCCGGTAAGATATATCGAACTTTCTGTTGATGTGTTTTGGAAATTGTTTTAAGAACTTTAATGGTCTGTTAACACCTGGAGAAGATACTTCCAACCTATAACCGGATTCTGTTAAATTTTCTTCCTCTATCATTTTATCAATTTTACGACTTAATTCAGCACAATCTTCGGCTGAAACATTTAATTCAGAATCAACATAAACTTCAATAACCTGGTTGCTTCTGTCGCCCCTTATTGCAAGATCTATTAAGAAAAAGCCGTATTCATTAACAACCTGTTCAATCCGCTCGCGTATATTTTTTACAAAAAAGTTCATAGAAATAAAAATCGCCCTAAAAAGGGCGAAAAGAATTGAACTAATTTACAATCAATTTAATCAATAAGCAAGGAAATAGGCAAGGAATGATTGTCAATTGAAGATTGCAGATTAACGAATGAAGATAGACGATTTACATTTTTAGGGAGTTGTTAATCCCTCGGGGCGGGGCGGGCGGGATCTTCGCTATGCTCCGACTGATCCCGATAAGATCGGGATGCTTATCCATTCCCCCAACTATATGCTTTATTTTGGACAGATATGGGATAAATAGGACTAATACAGGTATTTTTTCTAAACTATTTTGCTCTTGTCTTCTTTTTTTGCTATCTCCCGGGGAATATCTATCTTTTTCTTTGAGGGTTTTTCAGAAAATTTGGCGATAATAAAACCAATGATAACCCCGACAAATCCTAATATCAACATTAGAACGATTAGAGACATCTGGAGCTGCCAGAATATAGCATTAACTGTTACAACCCCGGTATTCTGAGAGACAAAAATTGTGAATAGTACTATCAATATCATCAGGATTATGATTTTCGCTTTCATTTAAACCTTCTTAAGATGTTGTTTTAACTTTAATTTCTTCATTCTTAATATGGAGGTCCCTCTGCGGGAAAGGTACTTCAATATGATTCTCTTCAAATTTTTTGAACATCTCAAAATAAATCTGACTTTTCAGTACATTGGGTCTGTTAATATATTCCTTCGTCCATATCCTTAAATTAAATACAAGAGCACTCTCTCCGTATTCTTTAAAAAGGACACTCGGTTTAGGTTCTTTCAAAACACCTTTATTTTCGTCGGCTATTTCGAGTAAAATTTTCCTTATAATTTCCGGCTTTTCCTTATATGATACTCCAACCGGGATATTAAACCGGATATTTCGGTCATTATGACTCCAGTTAATTACTTTGGAAGAAATGAAATCAGAGTTTGGGACTATTATTGAAATATTATCATTGGTAACAATAGTTGTGGATCTCATGGAAATGCTTACAACATCACCGCTTACGTCTCCAATTTCGATTCTGTCTCCCACTTTTATCGGTCTTTCAAAAAGAATGATAATTCCACTTACAAAATTATTGGTAATATTCTGAAGTCCAAAACCAATACCAACACCAAGAGCACCGGCGAGCACGGTTAAAGCGCTAAGATCAATCCCGATTGTCTGCAATAATATTATTAAACCGATTGCCAGAACTAAATACCGGATTATCGATCCAACGGCAATTCTTACTCCCAGCTCAATTTTACTTTTTGCAAAAACCCGGTATACTATCCATTTCCTGATCTTCCCGGTTAAATAAAAGAGAAGGAATACAAGTATAATGAAATATACTACCGTCCAGAGTGTTAACTCAGTTGTACCTATTTGAGTGATAGGAATATTCAGAATGTCTTTAATGTTGTTTATAGTTTCTTTCATAATTCAAGACTAAAAAGGAAAGAATACCGGGATTAAAAAACTGGCAATGAGCCAGAATAAAATATCCAGAGGTAAACCGATTTTAACAAAATCCATGAACTTATAGTCCCCAGGTCCGAAAATCATAGTATTAGTCTGGTAACCTACCGGAGTAGCAAAACTTAAAGAGGCTGCGAATGTAACCGCCATGAGAAATGGTCTGGTATTTACACCAAGTGAATCGGCAGTAATTATTGCAATCGGTACAATTAAGGCTACGGCAGCAGTATTTGACATAAAGTTAGTAAAAATGAGCGTTAATATAAAGAAAGCAGAAACCATTGCTGTGGGACCATATACTCCAAGAAGGTGGATTAACGAAGAAGCAATTAATCCTGCTGTTCCAGTTTTTTCCATCGCGATACCGAGAGTCAAAACCCCGGCTAATAAAAAGATAACCCTCCACTCTATAGCCCTATATGCCTGTTCGAGAGTAATTATTCCAAATACTACAGATAGAATGCTTCCTATAACAGCACTGGTAACGATAGGGAAAATGCCCAACGCATTAGATAGTACTACAAAAAGCAGGATTAAAACGGCAGGTATAATTTTTTCTTTTTTCTCTTTGTATAGATTTACTTCCGATACAATTACAAATGCATTATTTCTTCTTAACTGAGGAAGCCAGTCCCGTTTTACTTCTATTAACAAAACATCACCCGGAATCAAAATTGTATTGCCAATATTCTCCCTCATCAGTCTGCCTCTGTGTCTTATTGCCAGAACCGTACCGCCGTATGTTTCTCTGAAATTCATATTTTTTATGGTCCTGCCTCTCAATCTTGAACCAGAAGTAACTACTGCCTGTACCAATCTGGATTCTTCGGTATTTAAATCCAGATCGCTGAAACTGGTTTCCGGTTTAAGTACAATACCTTGCCGTGACTGCAGTTCTTTAAGCTTTGCAATATTACAGCGTACGCGTAAGATATCACCCGGCATCAATACAGTATATGGGGAGGGAACGAATTTATTATTTTCTCCGCGATTAATTTCTATTATATCAAGTTCCATTTCTTTTATCAGGGGAGAATTTCTAATCTCCTTATGCACTGATTTGGATTCGGGAAGTAACATGATTTCAGTAATATAATCTTCAAGGTGAAATTCCCTCGACAGGTCTTCCGGTTTTTTTCTGTCGGGAAGAAGTTTATTGGCAGTAATCAGAAGATAAATAACTCCGGTTAAAAAAATAATAATTCCGAAGGGAGTCATTTCAAACATTCCGAAAGGTCTAAGACCATGCTGGAATGCAATTGAACTCACGAGGATATTGGTAGATGTTCCGATAAGTGTATTGACCCCTCCCAGTAAAGCTCCGTAAGAGAGTGGTATTAAAAATTTTGAAGGACCAATATCAGCTTTTTCGGCTACCCCGATGATCACCGGCAGAAAAATTGCAACAACTGCAGTATCATTTATAAATGCAGATATCGATCCTATAATCAAGAGCATTAATACCAGTCCTCCCCTGTAACTTTTCTTAGCCCTCTTAGTCAGAAATTCCCCAACAAAATTGAGAGCTCCCGTTCTGAATAATCCTGCACTGATTACAAACATTGCGGCTACGGTTACTGTTGCACTGTTGCTGAATCCTGATATTCCTTCTTCAGGTGAGATAATGCCGGTTATAAGAAGTGCAGCCATAACCATCAGAGCGGTTAAATCCACAGGAATTTTTTCCCGCGTGAATAAAACAAGTGCTCCTAAAAGGATAACAATAACAATTATGGTATTTGCCGACATGAATTGGGTTTTTGCTTTATAAGATAATCTAATTATTTCTAAAAAAAGATGATTTAGAATCATCAGGAAATAAGATTTATCTCGACAGAAGCTGGATTAAATGAATAAAAGAAGATAAGATAAAAGGACATAAGACAAAAGATAATTGTCTCGGGTAAGCACAATTCCTTTTTCCATTTTGGACAAAATTAAATTTTTGATATTATTAATCACAAGATTCCGGCTATTTTTTCCAGTTACCCAACTTTATTCCTTTAAAGTAGTCAAACAAATAATTGCAGGAATGAGATGACAAAAGAACTGGTAGAAGAATCCCTCGAGATTACGTGCAGTAATTGCAGGAAGATGATAAATAAGGTCTGGGTGTGTAAATTAGAAATTCCTGATGTTACAAGGTATGTTTTTTTCTGTCCTAACTGTCAGAGATGTCTGGGAGTTTCCGATAACAAAAATCCAAATAGTCTTCTCCAGCAAAAAAATAACCTGCCTCCAGCTTCAATCAATACTAATCCTTCTTAAGTTTATTCTAAGTATATAATCAAACCGCCTTATTAAATGTCAATTCGCTGTTTTTTCCGGATTTGTTTTTCAATTCTGTAAATACTCTTTTTTGTGCATGGTGTCGTTGAAAGATCGAAAGCTTAAAATAAATAAAAGTCACCATCATAATTTTCATCAGAAATTCAGGAAAAGTTTCAAATTCCTGTTTTGATTGCTTTGTAATTATTTTTACCCATCTTTTAAGAATATTAGAACCCGAATAAAATATTTTGTTAACTCTTTTATATGATGCATATATTTCATCTTCGCTCAGATATTTATGTTTAAATACCAGGTGATCACCTTCGTAATGAGATATATCCTCATCAGTAATTCTTTGTTCCGACAGAACCTGGTTGTACCAGGGAGTACCATAAAGAGGAATCGAAATCGACGGAAGAATTACCGCATTCCCGACCTCATCAAGTTTTTGAGGCAGCTGTTCATAATATTCACTTGTATCTTCATCAAGAGCGAACATTAGTCCTGTAAAAGTTAATATACCCTTGCGGTGAAGCTTATCGAACATCTCTTTATATTCGTAAACTTTATTTTGTTTTTTCTCTACTCCATTTAAACTATCAGAATTTAAAGATTCCATTCCCAGAAAAGCCATTCTGGTTCTTGCCCGTGCAAGCAGGTCGACAAATTCATCGTCTCTCAAACATTCAATGCTGAACTGTGTGCCGATTCCCCAGAATTTTAATTTTGCAATTTCTTTTAATAATGATTTGGCAAATTTAAGATTACCTCCCAGATTATTATCCAGTATCATGGCCATTTTTCTTTTATACCAGGGGAGATTCTTTGTATTAGTAAGATCTTTTATTACATCTTCAACAGGCCTGGTTCTGTAAATTGTCCGCTTAATGTTTAACTGACAGTAAGTGCAGGGATGAGGACATCCCCTTGAAGCTTCGGTAACAACCGGAGCAGTAAATTTTTTTTCGGCAAGATCATATCTTGGCGGGGGAATATTTTCAAGGGACGGCGAGAGCTCCGACTCATACCTGGGTTTTAAACGACCATCAAGTAAATCGTAAACCATTTGCGGCCAGATATTCTGAGCTTCTCCTACAAGTATGGAATCAAAATGCGGCTGAACTTCCTCCGGAAAGGTGGATGCGAACTTTCCGCCGCCAATTACTATTTTTCCCTGCGCTCTGAATTTGGCCGCAACTTCGTAAGCGTGCGGGGAGAGATAATCCATAAAACTGATAGCAATAAAATCGGCATCGGTATTATAATCAATTGGCCTAACCATTTCGTGAAGCACCTCGACGTCAACTATTGGGGGAGTCATTCCTGCCAGCAATAAACCGGGTAGAGGGGGAGCCGGGTTCTTTGCATAATACGGTTTTTCATCTATCAGATTCTGGAATAAAACAATTATTAAAATTTTTTTCTTTTTGGGATGAAAAGGAGATTTATTTGACATTTTGATTCTCCGATTTTTTTTTAACATTAAAATTTTTATTGATTAAGCCGCAGTTAAATTCTGTTGCAATTCATGCCTGGAATTTGAAAATTTATTCCAGACTTCGGCTATTACAGATAACAGTCTGTCTATATCAGATCTTTTATGTGAAGCCATAATGCTTATTCTGAATCTTTGCTGCGACAACGGAACGGCCGGATATTCAATTGAATTAACAAAGATTCCCTGTTTATGAAATTCATAGGAAGCTTTTCTGATATTCATTGTTTCGGGTACTATCAACGGGAATATAGCCGTGTCGGAATTGCACTTGAATCCTAAAGCAGTTAAACCGTAGGCTGTGTATTTTATATTTTCATGCAGTGATTCCAGCAGGCCGGGTTCTTTTTCAATTAAATCAAGCGATCCCAGAACGGCAGCTACAACTGACGGGGGCAGCGATGCTGAAAACATATATGAACGTGCAAAAAAGCGCAGATAATTAATTATTGATTTTGAAGCTGCAACAAATCCGCCGGTAGCAGCAAAACTTTTGCTGAATGTTCCCATCGTAATATCAACTTTGCCTTCAACATTAAAATGTTCTGCACTTCCTTTCCCGTTTCTCCCCATCATTCCTGTACCGTGTGCATCATCAATAATTAAGTAAGCATTATATTTCCTGCAAAGTTTTAAGATTCTGTCAAGGGGTGCAAGATCACCATCCATTGAATATACTCCCTCAACGGCAACATAAATATCTTTTGACGATAAAGAACGCAGGTTGTTCAATCTTATTTCAAGGCATCTTAAATCATTGTGGGGAAACCGGAACGATTGTGTACCCGACATTTTTATTCCATCACAAAATGAAGCATGACTGTAAGCATCATAAAGTACTATGCTTTCTTCGTTCATTAATGCAGTTACCAGTCCAATATTGGCACCATAGCCGCTTGAAAATATAAGACAGTCTTCCGCTTCCTTAAACGCGGCCAGTCTTTCTTCAAGTTCCTTGTGCAGTAAGGTGTAACCATTTAAAAGTGGAGGACCTCCAATGCCCGCACCGAATTGTTCAATTGCCTTTTTGACTTTTTCCTTTATATATGGATGATTTGCCAATCCGAGGTAGTTATTAGACCCGAACATTAACATATTCCGTTTAGAATTTGTTTCCGGATCGATGATTTCAATTTCTCTATCGGCAGGGGAACTAATGCAACGCATACAGAGCATTTCGCCGGTTGAT
>DATICR010000507.1:0-4784 GCA_035456745.1 Ignavibacteriaceae bacterium | reverse complement strand
GGATCAAATTTATTCCAGAGATTCAGGTAACCATCTTCAGAAATTTTCATCAGCTTCCATTTGACTTCCTGACTGTCCACGCCATAATAGACTTTGGATGTATCAAATTCTTTTTCAGGCGAATAAATAATATCTATCCCTTTTCTGTCCATATCCGATGCATGAGGATTCTGGAATGGACCGATAACATACCATTCCGAAATATAAATTCGGTCCGGATCTATTTTAAAGGCATCTAACCCAATACCATATCCGGAGGATTTTGGAGCTTTTCCTGTTGAAACAAATTCTAATGTTATTTTCCCATCTATAGATTTTAGTCCATTTATAGTAATTTTTCCGCCCGGGTATACCTTATCATAATATTCATTTATTCCACCTACTTTTTCTCCCAGATAATATATATCGACATTACCGTATTCAGGAGCTTTTGTATAAAATATATCAATATTATATATGTCTTCTGTGGCTGAGGGCAGTTCAAGCTTAAAGTTTTCTGCTTCTTTCGTAAAATTAATCTGGAGCTGCTTATTTCCGCTCCAATCCGGACCATAATCGGACATATCAAGAATTTCACTTTTAATCCCGGAATCCTGAATGTCTAAACTTTCGGCTTCTGTAACATTCACCGGCACAGTAATTCTCAGAGGAATTCGTAATGAGGCTTTCAGAATTGGTGGAAATTTTTTATGGGGTTCTTTTTGATACCAGAAAGCAGTACTGCTGTAGTCCGCAATTTCTTCATTTGAATGTCCATGTTCAATGGTAAATAAAATTGATTTCTTAAATGGAATTGCATCTCCAACCTGAAAACGATATGCTGCAATTCGTGATAGTGAATCGTCCTTAATAATCAATCCATTATATGGTGAAGAGTATTCACCATTACTGAAATACCATCCGCTTGTAAAAAAGTCTTCTGTTCCTGTACCGTGAATAGAAGGGGTTATTTCATTGTCAACGTAGACCATTTCATCCCCTTCAAGAAACCAGAGGTTTTGATTGTACCCCTGCATACTCATATTTACCCCGACAAACTGACCTCTGCCTTCAGCATTAAGTATTACATAATTTTCTTTTTTATTAGTCCTTATTTCCCTATTCCAGTATGAATGAAAATAACCGACATCGCGGTCTAAAGGTTTTTCTAATTTTTGATAATCAATCTGATAATAAAAAGCATAAACATCCTGTCCGGTTTGATTTTCAACTTCAATTTTTGCTGACTTGTTAAAGGGCATCGGAAAATAAGAATAATAACCTCCGGATGACATCCCGGTGTATGCCGAAATATAATTTTTATACTGAAAACCTGTACCAAAAAAATCTCCGATAGGAACCTCGACAGAAGGATCCTGTTCATCATCCCAATATATTCGCAAAACTATCCTCCTTAAAAAATAGGGATCGCGTGAATCGATTGTACACCAGATTCTTGAAATAATTCCCGGTCCTTTCAAATTTGCAAGAACAACTTTTTCTCCATCTGTTAAAGTAATTCTGTCGTTATTTCCTCCCGTCGTATCATAGCTGGAAATCTGAATCATCCTGCTATTCCTCAAATAAAATATGTCTGAAGGAGAAAAAAGTTTACTAATATCCGATTGTGCCGAACACAGATTAGAAAATACAGTTAAGATTATTAACAAAAGAAATTTTTTATTTATCAATTCTTTCTTTCTATTTATACCCTTATCTTAGCAGAAGCATTTTTCTGGTCATAAAAATTCCTGCAGATGTCCTTAAAGTATAAAAATAGACTCCGCTGCTCAATCCTGAGCCGTCGAATTTAATTTCATAAGAACCTTTTTTTTGCTTCTCATTGACTAATGTCTTCACATCGTTGCCAAGTATATCATAAACCTTAACAGTTACCCAATTTTCTTTTGGAATATTGTATTCAATTTTTGTTGTTGGATTAAAAGGATTGGGATAGTTTTGCAATAAATCAAATTCCGTTATCAATCTCTCTTTATTTGCATCCACAGATGATGCACCACCTAAAATAAAATAGGCAAAATCGTATTGATCAAAGGTAGTCGCATATTCATATGGAATGTTATTCACTTTATTGTAATAAATGTTTACACCCAAAGTATCTCCTGGCTGAAGATTGAGTCCGGCATATTCTCTTTTAGCAATTGATATTTCTATTTGTATAACAGGGAAATTCATATGTAATTTGAGATTAACACTGCTTGGATATATTACCCTTCGCTGAAAATGACTCTGGTATGAAGGATCGTCATCCCACATCCCACCGGGACCGCCGTGCTCCAGACTCCATTCTCTTACTTCAGGACTTGCGTCCCATGAATGAAACAATGAAAACGTACCGTTCGAAATATTAATTTCCATTTGAGTATTCCCTGCTCCATACCACCATCCATCATGTTGAAATTCAAAACTTATAAAAGGAATTCCGATATTGGATAAATAAAACGCAAGATATAAGGAATCAGGAGTATAGCTCATAAAAAATTTAGGGGAAAAACTCTGGCTTGAATAAACGACAGTATCATCTATTAAAGGCCATCCCTCTTCAACAACACCATCGACAACAGGATGAAAATTTGGAATTGTCGCTGCTACAGGATACCTGGGATATTTATCTTCACCGTCAACTTTTCCATCACCATCAGTATCATATGAATTCGGATTTGATCCGGTATATGTTCCATTAATTGCTTCATTTTTATCTTTTAATCCATCATTGTCTGTATCATAATTATCAGAACGACTATCAAACCTTATCTCATCGAGTGCCGTCAAACTATCATTATCCGGGAAACCATCATTGTCGGTATCAATATCCTCATAAATATTTCCCCAGTTTGGAAGAAGATCCTCATAAGCTAAAAATGTTCTGAACAATTTAGATTGAAAATCAAACTGTTCTCCGCAGTAAACTGGAAATTCCCATGGCACATCACCATGATACATTTCGGGATGACCGTTAACATCATAAACTGCATCAATTGCATGCTGGACTTCGTGAACAAATAACCATACAAGCGCGTAATTAACATCTTCGGAATTTCCAGGATAAATAACTCCCGTCCATCCCGGATATTCAACGTGAGAAAAACCTGTTGCACGGAGAGGACCTGGAATCGGAAGATCAGCTATTCCATACGACCAGTATCCATAAACAGCTGTAGTAATCCGGAAAATAATATCATATTGTGTATTAATTACACCACGTTCCGCCAGATCGTTTGCTGTTTTTATCATACTTCCCCAAGTGTCATCAGGATCAGGAAATACCTCATAATCATCAATCACATAATAAAAGAACTGAGCATTCAGCTTAAGTTTTGAATTACGCCAGTAGAATGACTGACCCAGTTTCAATGAGTTCTTAATAACTGGTATGTCTGAATCGGGTATATTTCCGTTGTTTGTATTTTTATATATAACAACTGCTATTTTTAAGTTGGCATAAGTATAATAACCATTTGTAGAATTCTGAGTAATTACAGATACTTCCTGAGTGGAAGCAATTTCTGTCTCTGAATCTATTCGTGCTTTAACTTTATAAAAATATTGAACACCTGGTTCCAATCTTGAATCAATAAATGTTGTATCGGATCCGGTATACCCGACAGGAGCTCCGAAAGGTTCATTAAATTTTCTCCGGTAAATATTATATCCTGCGACACCTGTTGTGTCAATATAAGAATCCCATTTTAAAGAAACATTGGTTGCAGTTGGAGATAATGTCAGATTATCTATTGATCCCAAAACTTCATTTATCTCATCAGAACGCGAACTTATAATCCCAGCTTGGTTAACTGCATAAAGAATATACCCGTATTTAATTCCCGGTTCGCATGTTTCATCAGTATAACTTCCTCCGGAGATTCCCTGTGCAATCCTTGTGTAGAGCATCCGTGCTTTGCCGTCGGTTAATGTGTCATATAAATCTCTCCGATATATTTTATAAGTTAAGCCTGTAACATCATTCCAGGTTAATATTCTGTGACCATTCTGGTCAATATTCAAGAAAAGATCCTGTGGAGGAAGCGGTAAATTTTGAGCTGAGAGATTCAAGAATTCGGGGGTTCTGATCCAGGGGATTGCATCAATATAATCTGTTAGAGTCTCCTGTTCACCTTCTTCGTTACATGTAAATCTTATAGAGACACTATCTCCAGGTTGAGGACCGGGATTTATAAAATTTCCTAATTCAACTCCGAAGGTACCGTTGCCCGGAATATTTGGTGCTCCTGTAGGATTCCATCGCGGAGATTTCTCAATCAGAATTATTGAATCATTCTCATTCATGAAAGCGGTGAATTCAGCCTCAGGGGGTATATGCGTACAATAACTTCCATCTGAATGTTTGACAAAATTTTTGAAATAAATTGAATCGTTCTGTACCATGAATGGATAAGAGGCGGCGTTAAGTAACAGGAAAAGAATAATATATTTTAATAAAAATTTGTTCATAACTGTCGTAGGATTTTTCAATCCCTGTTAAAATTATTTCAAAAGAACCAGTTTTTTAGTCAGTACTATATTTCCTGTCTGCAACTTATAGAAGTAGATTCCTGAAGAGAGTGGCAAATTGTCATTATTTTTACCATTCCAGGTAACATTATATTTGCCGGGATACTGATCTTTATTTACAAGAGTTTTTACCTCCTCACCCAGTAAATTATAAATGATCAAAGTAACCCTCCCCTGTTTTGCAATCTGATAACCAATGTTCGTTTCGGGATTAAAGGGATTTGGAAAATTCTGCTCCAGTGCATATTTCTCAGGTATATTGTTTTCTTCCC
>DATICR010000506.1:0-2824 GCA_035456745.1 Ignavibacteriaceae bacterium | reverse complement strand
CATTATTAATATAATATTAATTTTTATGGTGTCTACTATTTGGGGGAAACCCATGTAAACACTTCTTACTTTTTACTTCTTACTAATTACTTCTTCCGATCGTTCTTAATGTAGCCGAAGTTCATATACATAACTATACATAATCTTTCAGTTAATTTTCAATTGTTAATTTTCAATGTTAATTTTTAATTGTCCATTTTTAATTTTTGATTTTTCCAAATGAAACAGAACTTAATTTTGTGGATTGCGGCGGCAGTTATTACATTCTTAGCCGGTTTTGCACATAGCCTGATGAATGAATACTATCCCGTTTCCGGCTCGTTCGGAATTGATGGAAAAGAAATCGGCTATAAGCTCGATAAGGCTTATTATGGAAATGATGATTATAAATTTATAGTAACAACTGAAATAGATAGTCTTCACGGAATTGTAAAATGGAAGAGGATTGGAGCGGGGGATTGGAATTCACTTCCTTTAATCAATAGTTCGGGTGTGATCAAAGGAAGAATTCCTCTCCAGAAACCTCTCACCAGGATCGAATATTTGATTAAATTGAATTATAATGATAAGGTTTATTCTGTTCTTCCGGACAACCGTCCGGTTGAATTGACTTTCTTTGGCAAAGTTCCGGGTTCTGTTAATTTTTATTATATGTTCACTTTGTTGGGCGGACTGATGCTTGCTTTTAGAACAGGATTGGAATATTTCCGCTTCCCTGGAAAATTAAAAACTCTTGAAATATTTACTTTTATTTTCTTCATCGTTAATGTATTCGCCTTCCACCCTCTTAAATTGTCTTATGAGCTCGGTATGGTTGGAAAGGGTGCAATCCCAATCTCGGCAATGTTTCCCTTTTCGTCTGTTTTGTTATTTCTTATCTGGACGGCAGCAACAGCCCTTATATTTAATACTAAAAACTATAAAATCTGGCCAATTCCTGCCGCAATTTTGACTTTAATTGTGTACGAACTTGGAAATTTCTAGAGTCTGCTAAAACTGCGGAAAAATAATTCGTTCTGAAATTAACTTACACTTTTCTCTTCGATTTCTTTCGGAATGAGAGATGCGGCAATTATTCCCAGGAAGACAATCAATGCAAGATAAATATAGATACTGTGTACTGCATCTGCTAAAATATTCTGAAGATGATTAATGAAAGAAGATGGGTATTTGACTCTTTGAACCGGGTCGACTAAAATTTTAATAATGTCGATATTCTTTTGTGAGGCGGGTAGTCTCGACTGTATATGAAAATTTAAAAGCCATCCGAATAGGGTAGCCCCGAAGGCGCTTCCAAGCATCCTCATAAATGAGTTTGAACTTGTTGCAACCCCGCGCTTTGACCAGGGAACGGCATGCTGAACCGCAACAATTGAAGTTGTGGAGGTTAATCCTAATCCTATGCCTATAATAAAGATGTAAAATACAATCTCAAATAATCCCGAATTCTGATTAATCATTAGCATAAGTAATGAGCCGGTTAACAGTATAATTATTCCGAGTAAGGCGGTAAATCTGAATCCTGATTTTAATATTAGTTTGCCTGATTGACTCGAGGCAAGAGGCCAGCCGATTGACATTGAAGCTAAAAGAAAACCGGCAGTGATGGCTGACGAGCCAAATACTCCTTGTGCAAACATTGGGATTATTGAGCTTATCGCTATTGTTGCAATTCCCACTACCATAGAAATAATATTTGGGAAAAGTATAACTGATTTCTTGAGCAGCTTAAATGGAATAACAGGATTTTCTGCACGGCGCTCCACTCTTCCGAACCAAATGAAAATCAAAATCGAAACCCCAATCATTGCTGATATTTTAATATCAAATATCGACGACCTGTTTCCTGCTTCCAGTAATGGAAAGAGTAAAAGGGAAATTCCTGTAATAAGGAGGAATGATCCTAAATAATCAATTTTTATTCTGCTTTTTATAGCTGACTTAACATCAGATTCCGCTAATTTCAGATGTTCGGTCTCGTGGAAATACAGATACACTAAAAAGATGCAAACGAATCCAATCGGTATGTTTATAAAAAAGATCCACGCCCAGCTGATATTCTGAACAATTATGCCTCCTATCGCAGGACCAATAATAGCTGCAAATCCCCACACGCTGCTGAGATATCCCTGAACTCTTGCGCGCTCTTCAAGATTGTAAATGTCTCCGATGATAGTCTGACTTGTTGGCAGTACAGCACCGGCACCAATCCCCTGGATAGCTCTGAAGGTGATTAACATATACATATTCCCGGCAAATCCGCATAAAGCAGAACCGACGAGAAATAAAGATACTCCGAATGTAAATACTTTTTTTCTGCCGTATAAATCTGATAATTTTCCGTACAGGGGAATGGTGACTCCCTGTGTCAAAAGAAATGCTGAGAATACCCACGTGAATAGGGAAAATCCTCCAAGACTGCTTACAATCGTGGGAATTGCGGTTGCAACAATAGTGGCTTCAACGGCTGCCATAAAGTTGGCAAGCATCATTGCAAAAAGAATCGCCGGTCTGTTAACTTCGCCGGTTACCCTGTGTGATATGTTGAATAAAATATTTTTCCTGAATGATAATTAAAATCTCTCTTTCAAAAATAATGGAAAAATTCAAATGTCAAATATTTACCGGCCCGGTATGATTCGTCACTTTTAATCCTTCATGATCACTATATTTAAAGATAAATTTTCCCCGTCCTTGCGCACAGATTGATAATTTATAACTTAATGTGTGAGACTTTATGCATAGAGATACTTTTTACTGTTTATTATTTTTTTCGTTGATGTCTTTTTCGGTATTGACAGCTCAAAATTTTCCCGGGGGAAAT
>DATICR010000505.1:0-6427 GCA_035456745.1 Ignavibacteriaceae bacterium | reverse complement strand
TATGCCATGGTAGTTTTGAAAAAAGTTTTGATGGATAAAGGAATTCAGGTAAAAGGATACCCCGTTGATGTGGATGCTGCAGTTGCTCCGGTATCATTAAACAAAATCAAAAAATTATTTACTTATTTTTCTCCGTCTCTCAAAGAGATTATTAAGGTAATAAATAAAAACAGCGAAAACTTTTTTGCCGAACAGTTATTAAAAACCATTGGATTGGAAGAAAGAAACTTTGGAAGTATTGACAATGGAGTTGATGCCATGCATCTAGTGCTTCAGGAGATGGGTATAAATCCCGACAATTTATTCATCGCTGACGGTAGCGGATTATCCATGCTTAACCTTGCGACTCCGAAGCAAATTGTTACTGTCCTGAATTATATGTACAAGAGCCGGTATTTTATTCCTTTCTTTAATTCTCTGCCAATAGCCGGTGTGGATGGTACACTTGGCACCAGAATGAAAAATACAAAAGCTGCAGATAAAGTCAGGGCAAAATCAGGTTATCTGGATGCAGTAAGAAGTTTATCAGGTTATGCCTATACCGGTGATAATGAAATGGTTGCTTTTTCAATTATAGCGAATAATTTCCTGGTTCCTTATAAACTCGTCGATAATCTTCAGGATCTTGTCTGTATCCGCCTGGCAAATTTCAGGAGGAAATAAACCGGAATCGGATTACATTCCCTTAATTATTTGCTGCGGAAAAAGTGGTAATTAAGGTCAGAATCAATTTTCCCGGGTGAAAGGGGTAATATCTAATCTTTAGAAAACAACAAACTTTCTGTATCTTTGTTTATTAATAAAGAAAAAATTTCTTTCGGAGGATAAGTGCAGAATAACGATACCCAGCCAGATCTGAATGTATTACTAAAAAGAAGAAGAGAAGAATTAGAAGAGCTTAAAAAACTTGGACTTGAGCCTTTCGCTTACAGTTTCGAAATAAATTCTGACTCAGAAGATATAAGAACTAATTATAAAGAAGACGAAAAAAGAAAAGTAAAGATTGCAGGAAGGTTAATGTCCATCCGCAGGATGGGAAAAGCATCTTTTGCACATCTGCAGGATGATAAAGGAAGAATTCAGATTTATTTACGTAAAGATGATATAGGAGAAAATTCCTATGATGCCTTTAAACTCCTTGATATAGGTGATATAATAGGAATAGAAGGATTTGTTTTTAAAACAAAGACCGGAGAAATTTCCGTTCATACCACATCATTAAATCTTCTCTCTAAGACTCTTCGTCCTCTTCCGATACCCAAAGAAACAGTAGATGAGCAGGGGAACAAAGTAATCCATGACCAATTTTCTGACAAAGAACTTCGTTACAGGCAACGTTACATTGATCTTGTAGTTAATCCTCATATAAAAGAAGTATTTATAAAAAGAAGCAGAATAATTTCCGCCTTTAGAAAATTTCTTGACACGCAGGGATATCTTGAAGTAGAAACACCTGTACTCCAGCCTTTATATGGCGGCGCTGCTGCAAAACCTTTTACAACGTATCATAATACTCTGGATATCCCACTCTACCTGAGAATTGCTGATGAGCTGTATCTTAAAAGACTTATAGTTGGCGGATTTAACGGTGTCTATGAAATTTCCAAGGATTTCAGAAATGAAGGAATGGACAGGACACATAATCCGGAATTTACCATGCTTGAACTTTATGTGCCTTATAAAGATTACATCTGGATGATGGATTTTGTCGAGAAAATGATACAATTTATATGCGCTGAGGTTTTCGATAAATTTGATTTTATATATGAAGGACATAATATAGATTTTTCCGGGAAGTGGAAAAGAATATCAATGGTAGATTCGATAAAAGAGAAAACAGGGATTAATATTCTAACAGCTTCATCGGAAGAATTAAATCGAACCGGCAAAAAACTCGGGATAGATATGGATGCCGTTTTAAATAAGGCAAAATTAATTGATGAAATATTTAGTATGACAGTTCAACCCGATCTAATTCAGCCGACATTTGTTATGGATTACCCTGTAGAGCTTTCTCCTCTGGCGAAAGTTCATAGATCAAAACAGGGACTCGTCGAACGATTCGAGGGTTATGTTGCAGGGCGGGAAATCTCTAATGCATTTTCTGAATTAAATGATCCTATTGACCAGAGAAATAGATTTGAAGCTCAGAAAAAGATGATTGAAGCAGGAGATGAGGAAGCACATCAGATTGATGAGGATTTTGTACGGGCACTTGAATATGGAATGCCTCCAACAGCCGGTTTGGGCGTTGGCATAGACAGACTTGTGATGCTTTTTACCAATCAGTCTTCGATACGGGACGTAATTTTCTTCCCTCAAATGAGACCGGAAGTCAAAATTTAAGAAGTCCTAATGGCGAAAATATTTTTTTATTCCGAATTTCTTAATCGGGGAAATGTTGAAATATAGTATAATAATCCCGACATTAAATGAAGAAAAGCTTTTACCGGAACTTTTAAAACAGCTTACCGATCCTGAATTAACTTCCAAATTTAACCTTGAAATTATTATCTCTGATGGGGGCAGCACTGATAATACATTAAAGATTGCTTTGAACTATGCCGATATAATTATTGCTCATACAGATGATAAACTTCAGAGCATCGCAGCAGGCAGAAATGAAGGTGCAAAACATGCCACCGGGGACATTCTTTTTTTCTTAAATGGTGATGTTAGGATTGATGAACCGTTAAAGTTTTTTAATTTTGTTAAAAATAATTTTGAGAATAGCAGTTATCTTGCTATGACTGTTTTTGTCTCCATTTTTCCTGAAGAATCAAATAACCTGGACCTGGTCTTCCATTATTGCTATAACCATTATTTCAGATGGTTGAATAATTTCGGAGTCGGAATGGGGAGAGGAGAATGTCAGATAGTGCGAAAAGAAATCTTTGATGAGGTCAAAGGATATAATGATGATTTTGCAGCAGGTGAAGATTTCGAATTATTCAGGAGAATAAGGAAAAAAGGCGATATATTATATACAGGTAAGATACGTGTTTTTGAATCACCCAGAAGATTTCGTCAGAGAGGTTATTTTGCAGTTACCTGGTCATGGACGAAGAATGGTATTTCAGTACTACTAAAAAAGAGATCAATTTCAAAAATATGGGAACAGGTCAGATAAAATGCGGCTTATATTTCTTATAATTCTTATTCTTTTAATACACGAGCTCTCCTTTACCCAGACCGAATATGTCCCTGTTGATAACAGTGTTTATGAATTCCTTGAAAGAATGGAAACCCTTCAAATAATTCCTGAGTATAATTCATTTGAGATTCCCAAGACCAGGAGAGAGATATCAGGTTATATAAAAACAATAATCAAAAGTCAGCAACTGCTTGACGGAAATGATCAGAAGTATCTGAATGATCTGAAAGTTGAATTTGAATATGAATTATATAACTCGCTTAATAATTCTGCTTCATTAATAAGTAAAGGGAAATATGATTTTTTCTCTCAACAGCAAAAATATTTATATTATTACAATGATCCGGATAAAATCAATCTGTTCGTTAATTTAATCGGGGAAGGACAGCTTTTATCCAGAAATAATCAGGAGGCAAATTCCTCATCTTCAGCTTTTCTGGGAATAATCGGAGGCGATATCAGGGGAACTATTTTGAATAAATTCGGTTTTTATATTAATGGAACAAATGGTAATGTATTTGGAAAACGGGATGCAGCGCTACTTAGAAGAGACTTGCAGTATAATTATAAACTGAATGAAAATCCTGAAGAAACTTTTTTTGATGAAACTTTGGGTTATCTGACGGCGGATTTTGATCTGATAAAATTCAAATTCGGACGGGACCGGAAGAATATAGGGTACGGAATGAATAAAATTATATTAGCAAATTCATCACCCTTATTTGATTATTTTGCATTAAACATTCACTACAATTTTTTTGACTACTCTTTCTTTCATGGTCAGCTTCTGGGACAGGAAACTTTTACGGAAGATAGCATATCCGGAGGCGTACATGTTGTCGCTTCAAAATATATGGCCTACCATAGAATCGGTTTTAATATTTCAAAGGATATTAGTTTTGGAGCCGGTGAAGTAATCATATATGGTGACAGGCCTGTTGATTTAAGCTATTTAAATCCGTTCAGCTTTTATAAATCAATTGAACACTCCAACCGTGACAGAGATAATGCATTATTATTTTTTGATGCCAATAATAAATCGATTGAAGGATTAAAAATAAATGCCTCGCTATTAATTGATGATATTACTTTTAGCAAATTAGGTACCGGCTGGTGGGGAAACCAGACGATTCTGGATGCCGGAATACATTCTGAATTACTTTATGGAATTTTACCACTCAGTATCGATTTTCAATATACTAAAATCGACCCATACGTATACACACACAGGCTCCTGAGGAATAATTATACAAATTTTGGCTATAATCTCAGTTCCTTCACAAACCCCAATAGTGAATTGTTTTTAACAGGTATAAATTTTAGGTTTAATAACAGGCTGGAATTATCGATCGTTTTCAATTATAAAATTCATGGAGCAAATCCCCTGAATACGGATGGAAGTTTAAAAGAAAATATAGGCGGGAATGTGGCAATTGGTCACCGGGTTTTTGATCCTGAACATGTTAATTTTCTTGATGGTGAATTGGAATTTTCAAGGCAATATAAGTTAAGAATGATTTATGAACCTTACAATGAATATTTTCTCTCAACTGAAATTTCTTATTTAAATGAATCTTTGCAAAATATAAGGAATGAAAATCTTAATTTAATCTTCACCTTAAGCATTAAAATTTAATCGGAGAATGAATGCGATTAGGAAATTTGAAAGTAACATCTATAATCCTGCTGCTAATTATCGGGATCTTTTTAGGAACCCAAATAGAAAAATTTTTTTCTGATGACAGCCACAGGAATAACATAGTTAAATTTGACGATGTTCTTACTTATACCGAAAATAATTTTGTAGAAACTGTTGATACCCAGAAATTGGTTGAAGCTGCAATAAACGGAATGCTGAACCAGCTGGATCCGCACTCGGTTTATATACCCGCTAATCAGGTTGAAAACGTTGAAGAATCTATCCGCGGAGATTTCCAGGGGATTGGAATAGAATTCCAAATTGTAGATGATACGATAACAGTAGTAACACCGATTACCGGGGGACCAAGTGAAAAACTTGGGATCTTGTCGGGTGATAGAATAATTAAAATTGAAAATAAAGATGCAACCGGTTTTACAAGTGATGAAGTAAGAGATCAGCTTCGCGGAAAAGCCGGGACAAAGGTGAATGTAACTATTTATCGTCCGACTATCAAAAAATCAATTAATTATCAAATTGCCAGGGATACAATTCCGCTTTATTCTGTTGATACTTATTTAATGTATGATTCTAAAACCGGATATATCAGTGTGTCAAGATTTTCTGAAACCACATATGACGAAGTTAAAAATGCACTAAAGGATTTAAAAGCCAAAGGAATGGAACAATTGATCCTTGATCTAAGAGGTAATCCGGGAGGTTTACTGAGTCAGGCTGTTAAAATAACAGATTTATTTATTTCCGGGAAAAAGAAAATCGTTTATACCAAAGGAAGACGAAGTGAATTTGATGATACTAAATTTGCTTCAGAACCTTCAGATTTTGAAAATATTCCTTTGATTTTACTTGTAAATAATGGAAGCGCATCAGCTAGTGAAATAGTCTCCGGTGCTGTTCAGGATTGGGATAGGGGATTAATAGTAGGGGAGACAACCTTCGGAAAAGGTCTTGTCCAAAGTCAATATCAACTCCCGGATAATTCGGCTTTAAGATTAACGGTTGCAAAATATTATACTCCTTCAGGAAGATTAATACAGAGAGATTATAAAGAACTAAAGAGTAAGGATGAATACTTTTCTCAGGCTGGCGAAATGAATGAACAGGAAGGAAATAATCTGTATCATTCCGAAGAAAAAGATTCTAATAGGGGTGTCTATAAAACAAATGGCGGGAGAATTGTTTATGGAGGGGGCGGTATTACTCCTGATTATATTATAAAATCTGATCAAATGACTGAATATACTACCGAACTGTTAAAAAATAATGTCTTTTATCAGTTCGCCTTAAGTTACCTTGATAAAAACAGTAATAAAATTCAAGCGGAATATAAGAATCTCATTTCATTCATAAATGACTTCAATATTTCTGAAAGCGAAATTAAATCTTTTATCAGATTTGCCGAATCAAAAGAAGTAAAATATAATAAGAATGATTTTATTAAAGATCATTCTTATATTTTAGTCAGAATTAAAGCTGAGATAGCAAGAAACTTCTGGAAAAATATTGGATGGTATTCTGTAATACTAAATGCCGATAACCAGATGATTAAAGCTGTAACACTTTTTGATGAGGCAAAATATTTGGCACACTTAAAATGAAAATCAAAATAATTC
>DATICR010000504.1:0-2008 GCA_035456745.1 Ignavibacteriaceae bacterium | reverse complement strand
GACGGATGCATGCAGAGGACTTTTAAACAGGTTAAAGAATGAGCTTTAAAAATGAAATAAGAACTGAGTTAAATCACAGGCTCGGGGTAAATATTATAAAAACAGAAAATCTTTCCGGGGGTTGTATTAGTAATGCATTTAAAATAAGCACGGAGGATGGCAGGGATTTTTTTCTAAAGATAAATGATAATGTTCCTACCGACATGTATAAAACCGAAGCAAACGGTTTGTACGAGCTCCAGAAATCTAATGCCATAAGGGTACCAGAGGCAAAAATTTATTCAGGAAGATATATAGTTACGGAATTTATAAAGACGGGTAAAAAATCCATCAAATTCTTTCAGAATTTCGGAAGAAATTTTGCTCTTTTACATAGGTATAAAGGATATTCTTTCGGGTTTTATGAAGATAATTATATAGGTTCCAATCCACAGAAAAATCTGGCTGATGATTTTGAAGCTCGTAATTGGAATGCATTTTATCTTAATAAACGACTTCGTTTTCAATTGTCACTCTGTGAAAAAAACGGGTATGCAACGAATGAATTGAAACGGGATTTCACAAAACTGGAGGATAAAATATCTGATATAATTATAGATACCCATGAAGAACCATCTCTTCTGCATGGAGATCTTTGGAGTGGGAATTATATTATTGGTGAAAACGGTGAAGCCTGTATAATAGATCCGGCAGTTTATTACGGAAATCGGGAAGCTGACCTCGCTATGACAAAATTATTCGGCGGATATCCACAACAATTTTATGAATCATATAATGAGGCTTATCCATTGGATGATGGGTGGGAATACAGGGAAAATATATATATGCTTTATCATGTCCTGAACCACCTGAATCTTTTTGGGAGAAGCTATTATTCACAGGTGCTTTCCCTGATAAAATACTATCTATAAATCTTAATAATAACTGATAATCTCTGAGGGTAAGAGAATAGTTCAACTGACTATCAGCAATTTGTACTATAGTTGCTGATGTCAGTTGAACTCTTTAACTATTTTCCTTTTGTTTTCTGGACATCGACCAGTTCTACATCAAAAATTAAAGTTGAGTTAGCGGGAATTACCCTATTCGGTCTGCTTCCATATCCAAGAGCAGGAGGAATAACAAATCTCACCTTATCACCTTTGTGTAGCAATGCAATACCTTCATCCCAGCCTGCCATAACGGTGTGTGTTCCAAGCTGGAATTTAAATGGTTCATCTCTTTCAACTGAACTATCGAATTTAGTACTGTCCTTTGCAAGATAACCCGAATAATTAACTGTAACGATATCTCCCGAATCAGCTTTGGGGCCATTACCTTGCTGGATAATTGCATATTTTAAACCATCTTTTGTGGTTTTATATTTTGAGGAATCAACATTCCACAAATTGGCAACAACAGGCTTTTTGGCATCAACGAGTGTAATTAATGCTTTCAATTTGGTATTTGGAGGAATTGGTCCGATTCCCTGTTTCCCGTATGCAATTTCAGAGGGAATAATAATTGTCCTGGTTCCACCAACTTTCATTCCTGCAATCCCCTCTGTTGAGCCTTTTATGAAATTCTTCTCATTCAATAAAAACTTGTATGGTCTGCCGGTTTTTGAAGTAGCACCGATTATTTCTTTATTTTTTGTAGAGTCTTTAGACCAGTCGGTGAAAAGATTTTCAGAGGAATCTTTAACCATCCAGGCAGTGAATCTGATTGAAACAAGATCACCAATATCTGCTTTATGCCCTGTTCCCAAAGTATCATCAATATACTCTAATCCGTTTGATTTCGTAACAACGTCCTGCTTTTTTGAGCACCCGGTCAATAATATAATTGTGAAAGCAAGAAATACTAAAACAAAAACTTTTTTCATATATATTCCTTAAATTTGACCCATAAATATATTTATTTATTGCAGGAATTCATAAAATAAACCTGATAAAGTTAATACCCCTTATTTTAACTGTTTATTTTATTCATGCCGGTTTTAATTTAAATCCTATTAATAAAATACACA
>DATICR010000503.1:0-2545 GCA_035456745.1 Ignavibacteriaceae bacterium | reverse complement strand
ATTCACTCTCGTCAGTACAGGTTATGATAAGGTGAGAAACGCTTTGAGAAAGTTTTTCTGAGAGGACGATTGCCTGAGAACTTTCGGGACTATTTCCCGACCTGGCAAAAGAAATTAATAAATACCTGTTTTGTTTTTTGAAGTATAATTCGGGATGAGTTACAAGGTCTGTTGTAGCCACAGCGTAAACGGGATTTCTGAATCTGTTACCAAAAACACCAAGCAGTACCTCACCAATAAAAGCACTTGAGCCTGCCCCTGTTAAAATTATCCTTATATCCGGATCATCAAGCAAATTATTTAGATATGATTTAAGCTGATTCTTGATCAGACGGTATTTATCATAAAGTTTTAACCATATTTCCGGCTGACCAGCAATCTCTGATTCAGTAAAAAAATCGCTTGCAGTGGAAAAAGTCTTATTATTGGTTCCCATATGATATTATGAAACCTTATTATTTATTTTCGAAATCTTTCATATGGTATTTAATATTTTTATTAATCTTTGTCAAGATTTTATTTTCTTTTTTTAATCTTTTATTTATCTTTCGAAAGCTTTTAATTCATTTTTGATTATTTTTCATTACATATTTGGGATAATCGGATGTCAACAATAGACAGGCGTGTTAAAATTCTTGATATAATCAATTCAGTGGGTCAGGTATCCGTCAATGAGTTAAGCGTTAAATTTAGTGTAAGTGAAGTGACAATCAGAAATGACTTATCCCATCTTGAAAAGAAGGGTCTTTTAATTAAGACAAGAGGCGGCGGATTAAAATCTCAAAGAGTGGGAATTGATCAGCAGTTAAATGAGAAAGCCAAAATCAATTCCAGAGAAAAAGCAGCAATAGGGAAAAAAGCTGCCGAGCTTATTAATGATAATGATACAATCATTCTGGATTCCGGTACCACGACAGAGGAAATTGCAAAAAACATAAATACTATTAAGAACCTAACAGTTATTACCAATGCCCTGAATATTGCGGACCAGTTGATACGGGATGAAATAAAAGTCATTCTGCTGGGTGGCATTTTAAGAACTTCTTCTCTATCACTAATTGGTCCAATCGGTGAGAATAATATCAGGAACTTCTATTGCGACAAATGTTTTCTGGGTGTTGACGGAATTGATTCGCAGACAGGAGTCTACACACCGAATCTCGAAGAGGCAAATCTCAACAGGTTAATGATTGAATATTCGAAAGAAGTAGTAATTGTAACCGACTCAAGTAAATTCAAAAGAAAAAGCTTTGCACATATAGCTCCAATGACAAAAGTAAATCTCGTTATTACGGATTCCAAAATTCCGGAAGATGAATTCAAGAACTTACAAAATTTAGGTATCAAAGTAATACTGGTCTAATAACTATTAATATTAAAGATTGTACAATTATGAAATCATTAAAACTCACACCTGTTTTATTATTCATTTTATTCTTCACTTTCAATTTATCAGCTCAAACTGATCCGGAAAAATTACTGCTTAAAAATTTCCGGCCTCACAGTATATACAATATTCCTGTAACAACAATTACAAAAGCAAAATATCCCGTAGTTGATGTACATTCTCATGCATATGCAAGCACACCTGAAGAAGTTGATTTATGGGTAAAGAATATGGATGAAGCAGGAATCGGTAAAACAATATTACTGACATATGCACATGGAAGTGAATTTGATTCACTAGTAAATTTCTATTCAAAATATCCAGATAGATTCGAACTGTGGTGCGGAATTGATTTCACGGGTTATGATAAACCAGGGTATGGACCGGCTGCAGTTGATGAACTTGTCAGGTGCTTCAATAAAGGAGCAAAGGGCGTCGGGGAGCTTGGAGATAAAGGCAAAGGTTTAGCTTACGGCAATCCCCCTGCTATCGGAATGCACATAGATGATCCCAGGATGAGTACATTGCTTGACAAGTGTGCAGAACTGGGAATGCCGATTAATATTCATGTCGGTGAACCACAGTGGTTTTACGAAAAGATGGATTCAACAAACGACGGATTGATGAATGCTTACACGTGGAGACTGGATAATCAAAAAGACATTCTTAATCTTGATGAAGTATTGAAGACTCTCGAAAACGCGGTAAAAAATCATCCCAATACATTATTTATCGCCTGCCATCTTGCAAATCAAAATACCGATTTACCAAAGCTGGGACGGCTACTTGACTTATATCCCAATCTGTATGCAGACATCAGTGCAAGATATTCTGAAAATGCTCCGGTACCAAGATACACGAAAGCTTTCTTTGAAAAATATCAGAACCGGCTTCTATATGGAACGGATATGGGATTTGACAAGAGTATGTATGAAACAACATTCAGGATACTGGAATCAAATGATGAACATTTTTATAATATTGATCTATTCGGATACCACTGGCCGCTTTATGGTTTCGGTTTGAACGATCAAACACTTGAAAAAATTTATTCGGCAAATGCCAGGCGAATACTGAAATAGAACTTCAAAAGTATATTTTATAAGTTGCATCCTAAACTTAAACTTTAGGATTTACGAATAATTAGTACGTCTGGCC
>DATICR010000502.1:0-4078 GCA_035456745.1 Ignavibacteriaceae bacterium | reverse complement strand
ATGAGCGGCTGTCATAAAATCAGCGTATGCTTTCATCCTGGAAGTATCACCCGGATTTGCGTCAGCATCTTTTTTCAGCTCTTCCATTTTTCGATATACATCTGCATTTACATTACTTTTTGAAGGATTTTCTTTATTTTGAAGTTCATTATGAACATCATCATTCGGCATTTTTTCACCGGCAATCTCAGTGCCAGGCAAATTACTTTTATTACTTTTTCCTGATAATATAAAAAGCGTGACAATAACTCCAAGAGCTAAAATAAAATAAAGATATGCTAACTTAAATTTCAAATCTTTCTCCTAAAATATCCATTTATATCCAAATACAATTGTTACTACTATATGAATAAACATAATTACAAACATTGCTATTGCGAAAGGTAAATGAACAATGTGCCAGTACCTGAATAACTTCTGCGTGGTACGAAGCATACCAATCTTCCGGGAAAGAACAAGCTTCGATTTCGAAATTCTTAATACTTCTTTTTCCCGTTCACCTGAAATACCCAAATGCTTCAGTTCCCGTTTTATTTGCCGAAGAACTGAATAAGTTCCGAAGTAGTCCTGGATCATCATAACAAAACTCGTTCCAAAGCTTACCTGTTTATATTTATCTGTATAAGAATGCCTCTCAAGTTTGGCGGCAATACTACCATTTATGGAATACTCTTTCCTCAATTTGTGCGTTAAATCATCATTTAATTCAATGAGTTCTTTTGCAGTAAGTTCTTTTCCCTGGATTGTCCTTGGAATCTGAACATAAATAAATCTGCCGGCGACTCCGCTGGCAACTACAGCCACCATACTCCAGAAACTAACAGCAACTATACCGCCGAATTTAAAAGCTGTATGATAGAGAACCAGAACTGGTCCTACGGTACATAGAAAAATATGAAATTCAAGCCAGTGCTTTAAATAGCCAATATTGAGAAATTTTCTAATTCTTTTTCTTACCATATAAATGACCACGCCAAAAATCATCATAAGACTACCGAGAATTCCTAATCCGTGTCCCAGAATTCCGCTCGGTTTCAGCATTTCGTACTGAGGCTGGAAAAATCTTTCTTCAAGAGGAGTCGTATAATAGCCGTACCCGTAAACAGCCAAAAGAAGTGTCACCCCTATACCAATAACAAAATAAAGTATAACATAAATACGATGAAGAGATTTATTCATAAGGTATGATTACCGAATATTTATATCATAATAGTGAAAATTATAATTTTTTTTTGAAATCCGGTAATATCAACATAAGTATGCAATACCCCTGAAAACTGATTCGGGGTATTTATTTACTGAGTAGAATTATTATCTGTAAGCTCATAGAGAGTGGTGTATTTAGTGCTCCCCTCTATGGTCATATCGTTAAGTTTATTTATAAGGATATTTATCCTTTCATTCTGATCATCATCGAATGCTTCATAAGCTTCAACAGAATTGAATATATACTGCTCCTGGTAATGCTGACTCTTTCCTTTAGTCTCATAAACTGAATAACTCTCGAGACCTTCGGCAGTAAGAAGGTTCTTCAATTCTTTTATTACAGAGAGATATTCTTCTTTTTTTTCAGGCGGAATCTCATATTGAATATTAAAAATAACTTTTGGCATTTACTCTCCAGACAATTAAAGATATTTGTTTAGTAAAAATTCTCCGGTAAAAGAAATTAAAACCGGACCTGTCAAAGATAATTCTTTTATCTTTTGATCTTCAAATTTAAAATTAACAATTAATATATCACCGCCCGCCGTTATTAATTTTACAGGAGGTTTAACTTCATTCTTAAAAAAAGCCGAAACTGCAGAAGCTGCGGAACCTGTGCCGCAGGAAAGAGTTTCATCCTCTACTCCTCTTTCATATGTTCTTATATAAAGATTTCCATCTTCGATATCAATAAAATTAACGTTGGTTCCACCCGGTTCAAATTCAGGCAGATTCCTTATTTCCCTGCCCAGGGTAACCACCGGGATTTCTTTAATATCAGTAAACTGGTCATCTCTGCTAATTTCATTAATTCTGACTATGACATGCGGTGAACCTGTATTTATATAATCAACATTAAGCATCTGACCTGCAGTATTAATTTTCAGATTTTCTCTGTAATTCTTTGGTTCATTAAAATAAAATCTCACCCTGCCGTCCTTTAAAATTTCCCCGGAATATTCTGCGCCATTTGAAATAAATCTGACCTTTCCCTCAAGGGAAAATTTTTCAGAGGCAAAACTTATGGCACAGCGTGCTCCATTTCCGCACAAACTTCCTGTCGAACCGTCGGCGTTATAATACTCCATCACAAAATCATGCTCTTCCGAACCGGATATGGTAATAATTCCGTCAGCACCTATACCCTTATGCCTGTCACAAAGCTTTGAAATAACATCATCTATAAGAACAAGATCAGGATAAATGCTTTTATCAAAAATGATAAAATCATTGCCTGCGCCGCTCATCTTTGTAAAAGAAATTTTCTGCATTACCTATGCAATTTAGTTTATTAGCGATTGCTGGTCAATAAAAATCACCTTTATAATATTATATTTTATTCAGGAAGTGAAATAAAATACAGGATTTGAGAAATAAATTATTGACTTAATGACTATAAATGATTTGATGACAATAGATGACTAATGAGGTGTCCTGAATTGAATTCTCCGGTTTATTTCCATGACCTGATGCTTCTTCTTCTCTTCTGAGCAGAACTATGGCTTGCCTTTCAAATGTTGTCCACCCTGCAGTTTGCACCCTGCGCGTCTTTTTCTATTTGTATAGTCGAATGTTCTATACCGAATTTTTTCTGCAATTCTCCGCACAGATCTTTAAGAAAATAATCACCCGGATTAGAATCTGGTATAACAAGATGCACTGTCAATGCGGTTTCTGTTGTGCTCATTGCCCAAACGTGAAGATCGTGAACTTCTTTAACTCCATTAATCTTTATCAGGTAATTCTCTACTTCTTTCAGATTAATATCTTTTGGCACTGCATCAACCGACATTAAAAATGAATCTCTCAGCAAATCCCATGTGCCGACCGTAATTACAATAACAATTATTAAACTTATCGCCGGATCGAGCCAAAGCCAGCCGGTTAATACTATCAGTAATCCTGCAATTACCACCCCTATAGATACTCCTGCATCTGCAGCCATATGAAGATAGACTCCTTTTATATTAAGGTCCGCTTCCTTTCCTCTGATAAAAAGGTAGGCCGTTGCTGCATTTATGAAAACTCCGATTCCCGCTACAATCATCATTATGGTTCCGTGGACCGGCTCCGGATTGGCCAGCCGTCTTATTGCTTCAATTGTTATGGCCCCGACGGCAATTAATAAAATCAGGGCATTAAAAAGAGCAGCGAGTATAGTTGATTTTCTTAAACCATACGTCCTGTTTTTTGTAGGTATAGTGTTTGCAAGGAAAGTGGCACCCCAGGCAAGCAAAAGTCCAAGAACATCACTTAAATTGTGCCCTGCATCTGCGATTAAAGCCATTGAGTTTATCAGCAGTCCGTATACTACTTCTATTACTATATAAATAACATTTAAACCAATACCTAAGGCAAATGCTTTATTAAAATTATTTTTATTATTAAGATTAGCCATTTTTCTTTTAATTAATACAAAGTTAAAAATGAAAACATATTTAACAAATTAGTATGCTGATTAATATGGATAATTGTATCGTTTATTTTAGTTTCATTTAACCTGATTTAATGCAGTATGGTCCAGCCTGATTTTCATTAATAAAATATAGAACGAAAGAAAAAGTGTAACAGCATTGGCCGCGATTATTGGTAGTGAATTTATCATCAATCCATAAATCAGCCAGAACGCGACTCCTGCCGTCATTAATAAAAACATACCGAAAGAAATATCTTTAGTACTTCTTGTCTTATGTACTTTTACTGCCTGCGGAACGAATGAAATTGTGGTGCATATAGCAGCAATATAGCCGAATAATGACGAAATCAAACGCATCTCCAAAATTTATCTAATGATAAAATGTAAAAATAAAAAGATTAATGTTATGTTGTTGGTAAGTTTCCTTCAAATAATCCGCATCCCACAGTTTTAGAA
>DATICR010000501.1:0-2858 GCA_035456745.1 Ignavibacteriaceae bacterium | reverse complement strand
CCTAATGGCAGCAGAAACTGAACCGGAATATTATTCCCGATTAATTGCTGCAATGAAATTCTATTAGCTAATATCAGTACCGGTAATACAATTTGGTTATAAGATTGAAAAATGAGCGAGGTTTTGCTGAAAGAAGAATTTGTGAATTTGAAATCCGGGGCTGATTCAAATCCAGCGGAAACTACCATTCCTTTATCAGGATTTATTGTACTATTCCTTGTATCGTATATGGTATTAATTAAGAAAGAAAGCTGATTGGCTTTATTGATAAAAGAAAAGTTTGCAGGGAGTGACTGTACCGGAAATGAAGTAAATAGAACTGTCTTATAAATTAATCCCCCTTGAATAATAATATTCTCTGAAAGGGATTTATTTAAAAGGAGAGTAAATTCAAAAAGTTCTTTGGTATATATTTCCCTCCCTTCGTAAGATGAATTATTTCCTAACCCATAAAAGTAATAGCTTATCCATTTATCATAATCGGCAATCAGATCAAAGGCGAAACCATAATTTTTTCCATGTCTTATTTCATAATCCGGTAAAGAAAATTGAAATCTATACCATTTTTCACCTTTGGTACTATTGTATAAAATTAAATCATAACTCTCCTGCCAATTAAAGATATTTTTTAGATATCCTTTAAGCCCATATCCAAAACCGGCATCCGTATCGTACGATATAATCGGGAAAACTTCCCAATCAAGCCCTGCCTGTTGCCTGACGGAATCTTGTCCATATATAGTATTTAAGAAGAAAAAGATTAAGATAAGTCCCTGTATTTTTCTCATTTTGTAAATTATTATCCATTTCCTCAAGTATAATACACAATTTTCTATCAGAGATTTGTCATGAAAATGTAAAAAATGAAGATTAAATAATAACTTTTAATTAACCGGCTTTGATACTACAGATTTTTCGGGAATCATCAGCATTGCGGCAGTCGAAATCGTTCCAACTATAAATGCTGCAAACCAAACTTCTCTTCCTCCAAAAGTAGAATATATAAGAGTGCCCAGCCAGGGGCCAAGGGTTAAAGCAAGACTGAATGTCATCTGGAAATATCCCATATATTCTCCGCGCCTGTTCGGAGGGGATATTTCTGCAGCAAAGGTAGAACTGGTTGGAAATAATATCATTTCACCAAATGTCCAGATAACAATTGATATGATCAGGGGAATCACGTCGCTGACCAAAGCCGTAATCCCGAAACCTGTACCAATTAAAAAAGCTCCTAACGCCATCGATTTTTTTTCAGACCAGGCAGACATAGCAGTATTTAACGGAACTTCAATAAAAATTATCATCACAGTATTTACAGCTGTTAACATACCAAAAGTCGATGTCTGAAAATGTAAATCTTTTACAAGATAAAGAGGATAGGCACCTAAATGCTGAAAAATTACCATTGTTGCTGGAGTTAATGCCAGAAGAAATAACATAAATCTCAAATCTTTCAGCACATTTCCTTTATGAGATTGGAATTCCTCCACTTCTTTTTCAATTACTTCTTTATTGATCTTGTAATGTATCGGATAAAATGTTAAAAAAGCTGCCGCAAGCATTGCAGTTATAGCATCGACATAAAATATTATGGAGAAATTAATCCGGGCCAAAAAACCTGCAGCCACAGGCCCTATACTCATACCAAGATTTATAATAAGCCGGTTCATAGAAAAAGCGACTCTTCTTTTTTCTCTGGGTGCAAGATATGAAATGAGTGACATGACGGCAGGCCTGAATGCTTCATTTATTACAGCCCACAATAATGTAACAGCAAAAAGAAGTGTAAATCCTTTTATGAATGGATAAAAAATCAGGATGCATCCGGAGAAAAAGAGAGATAATTTCATTATTGTTATTGATCCAATTTTATCAGATAGCTTTCCCATTACCGGAGCAGTAATTAGAGAACCAAGTCCATAACAGGTTAATATCATTCCTGCAGTAGCAGCATCTTCATGTAAATCGGAGGTAAGATAAAGAGCAAGAAAAGGAAGCACCATCGTGCCCGAACGATTTATCAGCGTAGCAATATAAATTATCCATAGGTCGCGTGATAAACCTTTGACACCTTTCCAGGGATTCACTGGCTGCCTTTTCTTTTTAAATTGAATTGACAAATATAATACTGCTTAACAAATAACATCTCAACGATTTAGCATTGCCGTCTCGCTTTAGCGGACGGATAAATAGAAGAAGATAGTCAAGGCTTTAGCCACATTTGTAAAAAAGACGACATTTTCTTAATTAATATTCTGAATTTGAAAAGATGTCCTCATAAATGGGCTGCCTGCCAGGCAAGACAGGAACGTTTATTTCTAAAAATCTTTCCCATTTTGTTGTAATTAAAAAGTTGAGATGCTCATTGAAAATTTCGTGGACTGAGGACCTGCCTGACGGCAAGGCAGGCTTGAGGACTGAAGACTTTTTCTAACTGGGCTGACACGGTCAGGCTCCTGTTTAATTTCCAAACCGTGGCAGCATTCAACTAGTTTTTAATAATTTTGGTGCTTAAAAATCTTAACCAAAAAATTAGTAGCGAAGCGGATCGGGTAGACCTACCCGATTTAATATAACGTATAACTTATCAGCTCCCATGATTCTTTAATATTATCAAATCCCTGGACTTTCCTATCCATCTTTACTATGCCCACATTATTTACAAACCAGGTTATTGAATAACCGCGAATATTAAAGCTGGTCCAGTTTCTTTCGATCCGGTATGCATCGTTATAATTATCTGCCGGTACTGTAACTGATTCAATACTTTTAACTATAGTAGAATCAAAAATCTGATTCTGATTGTTCCAGTAATTCCCAATATTTAATGGAAAAACGAGTTTATGGTCTATAAAATT
>DATICR010000500.1:0-12651 GCA_035456745.1 Ignavibacteriaceae bacterium | reverse complement strand
TATAGATTCACAGAATTTCCGGATACACTGGAAGTAAAAGAAATAAATTCTACCGGTGTACCGCCATTGGGGGTATATAAAATTGTACCGATATCCCCTGAAACCCATCCATTATTTTGGTCGATAAAGAAAAGCGTATAAAGTGTATTATTTGTACCTGAATTTTGTGATTCCCAGGATTGCCCCCCATCAGTTGATCTGTATATTTGATTATTATTTATATACCATCCCAGGTTTTCATTTATAAAAAAGAAATCATAAAGGGATGGAACCTGCATTTCCCAATTATATCCCCCGTCAGTAGTTTTATAAAGACCGAAAGATTCAATCCAGCCAATATTTTCATCAATGAATTGAATTCGTCCCCCTATTAAACCTTCTGTAACAGGAATCTCAGTCCAGCTAATGCCTCCATCGGTCGTCTTGAAGATGGCATTATTTGCTGAAGTGTCGAATCCGGTTACAATAACCGTGTTTGCATTTATAATTCCAACCTTGCCAAGACCTACCGCATGAGAATTAAAATAATCGATACCCTGCCAGTCTAATCCGCCGTTTGTAGTTTTTGATAAATATCCTGTTAGTTCACTTTCAACACACCAACCTGTGTTTTCATCATAGAATTTAATGTCATCGACCGTTGAAGAGAATGTATGAATTGTCTCCCACGTCGTTCCTCCATCTGTAGTTTTTAATAAATGTGCAGGTCCGCCATGAGAATATATATATCCAATACTGTTATTTATAAAAGTAAAATTCCAGATAGCTTGAGTGCCAAAATCTTTTTGAACAAACCAGTCTGCTCCGCCATTAGTAGTATGAAATAATTTTGTCCCGTAAAGATTGGTTACCCAGCCATTATTATTATCAACAAATTTTATCCCGTATAGCAGATCGGTTGTCCCGCTTTCCTGTACAAACCATTGAGCAGTTAAATTAGAATAAAAAGATAAGAAAGATATTATCAGGCAAAAATATATCTTCATTTTAGTTCCTCTCTATCGCTGATATGGACATAGAATGCAGTATATCTTAAAGAAAAGACAGCTGATACATTTCCCATTTTGTTCCCCGAAATAATTTTACATATTGAATGTTAATAAATAAAATTGATAGGGTCAAGAGAAAAGAAGATAAATGTTGATTGGCGAATTAACGAATTGAATTACGCTGATGCAGAATTTCAAATAGAATTATGCCGGCTGCCACCGATACATTTAAGGATTGTATCTTTCCCTTCATCGGAATATTAACTAAAAAATCACAATTTTCTGCGGTGAGTCTTCGAATCCCCTTTTCTTCATTTCCTAAAATTAAGGCCAATGGAATTTTATAATCTATTTCAGTATATGGTTTCGAACTTTCAAGAGAAGACCCGATGATCCAGAAGCCATTATCTTTTAAAAGTTTTATGGTTTGTGCAAGATTATTTACTTGTGCTATCTTTAAATATTCAATTGCACCGGCAGAAGTTTTTACGACTGTTTCATTAACAGGAGCACTATTATACTTTGTTATTATAACCCCATCAACATCTGAGCATTCTGCAGATCTGAATATGGCTCCAAGATTATGAGTATCCTGTATAGAATCAAGGATCAATAATAAGGGGTATTGTTTAATTTTCGAGGAGGAAATTATTTTTTCTATTTCATAAAATTTATGTGAAGATTTTCTTGCGATTATCCCCTGTGGATTAGGATGATCTGTTAATGCTTTAAATTTTTCCGGAGTTATTTGATTAACTTTTATTCCTCTTTTTTTAGCGGCTACTCTTATAGCATCTACTATTCCTCCTTTTTGCCCGAATAAGATATAAATCTGTTCTAATTCTTCTCCTGAATTAATGGCTTCAAGTACAGGTTTTCTCCCGAGAATCAGACTCATTAAGTTGAGGCCTCTCTTAGCGGTTTCTTTTTCTTATCCTGTTTTATTGACAGCGGGATGAATTTGGGTTTGTTCCTTTTTGACAGGTAAATGAATCCTGTCGTTCCGAGAATGATCATCACGATGGAAATTAATTGAGCTTCGGAAAGACCAAATAACAACCGTGGATTTAATCTGATAATTTCAACCAAAAATCTTTCTATTCCTGCAAAGACCAGATAAGCCATAAATAATTTACCATCGCTCCAGTCCTTCTTTCTTAACTGCCATAAAATATAGAATATTATTAATGCCGCTAAAAATTCATAAATCGGGGTCGGATGTAAAGGTGTATTATCCGGAACTATTCCATTCGGGAAATGCTTAGCAATGTCTGTACCTCTGAACATAACTGAAGGCGGAACAGTTCCATGAGAATAATCAGTTCCCCAGGGCAGACTTGTCGGTATACCGTAATCTCCATCCCCTGCAAGGTGGCATCCAATCCTCCCGATCCCGTAAGCCAGGATAAGGGACGGTGAGGTTCCATCGGCAATTACCAGAAAAGGAATTTTCTTTCTTCTAACATAGATCCATATAGCAAGAGTCGCGAGAATTAATCCGCCGTAAAATGTTAATCCTCCCGGAGAAAATGCCATACCTACGGGATCTTGCAGAAATTCACTCCAGTTTTCGAAAAGACTGAATAATTTGCTGCCGATTATTCCAAATATGATGGCCAGAAGCGTTATCTCAGTCGCCAGGTTGGGATTGAGTTTCTTTCTTTCAAATTCCTTGGTGAGGATATAGCTGGCAATAATAAACGCAATTCCCAGCATAAGTCCGTAGCTGTAAACGGTGAATGGGCCTATTTTAAATAATTCCGGATACATTAAATTTCAAACCTCTTTGTCGGTTTATTTTCTTTTAACTTAAACACATTCTTAAGAATATTGTTTCCAAATCATTCATCCTTCCCCCTCGGTTTTTTTCATTAACTTAACCAGCGTTTCCATATCCTGCACATTTATCAATTGTTGTTCCCCCGTATTCATATTTTTCAAATTAGCCTGCTTTTTTTCGTATTCTTCTCCACCAACGAAAAGTACATATCTTGTATTCATTTTATTGGCTTCCCTCATCTGCGCCTTTACACTGCGGTTCAGATAATCAAAATCCACGGACAAATTTGCTCTTCGTAAATTTACTCCTATTTCAAAAACTTCAGGACTCAATTCGTCATTGAATTTAACTATATATAAATCAAGTTTATCTCCGGGAATTTTTAGTGTATTCTGTTTTTCACAGGCAAGCAGGATTCTCTCCATACCGGCAGCAAATCCAACTCCGGGTGTTGGAGATCCCCCAAGCTGTTCAATCAGTAAATCATATCTTCCTCCGCCGCATAGTGCACTTTGGGCACCAACATATTCACTATCAATCTCAAAAGTTGTTCGTGTATAATAATCCAGTCCCCTTACAAGCCTTGGTTCAACTTCAAATGAAATATTCGCTGAATGAAGCAGCTTTTTCACCATGTCAAATTCCTCAACGCTTTCCTTGTCAAGATGCTCCAGTAGTAACGGTGCTTCTTTAAGAATTTCCTGATCTGATTCTACCTTACTATCGAAGATCCTCATAATATTTCTGTCGAACCGATTTCTGCTGTCTTCAGATAGTTTTGATTTTTTATCCTTTAAATATTCACGTAACTTTTTTTTGTAGCTTTCTCTTGATTCCGGTATACCGAGTGAATTTATTTTTACCTTTAAATCGGATAATCCCAGTGAAGAAAGAATATCATAAACCATTTGAATCATCTCGACATCAAGCATTGGGGAGGCACTTCCAATAGCTTCTGCTCCAAACTGATGAAATTGTCTAAGCCTCCCGGCCTGGGGTCGCTCCTGACGGAACATCGGCGATATATAAAAAAATTTGGAAAGAGATTGCTGTTTTCCGAGTGAATGTTCAATAAAAGCCCTGACTACTGCTGCAGTCATTTCCGGTTTCAAAGTAACGCTAGTTTTACTTCTGTCAAGAAATGTATACATCTCCTTGCCAACTATGTCGGTTTCTTCACCAATTCCTCTTGCAAATAATGAAGTTTCTTCAAAAACAGGTGTTCGGATTTCTTTGTAATTAAAATTATTAAACACTCTGCTGACAGTATCCTCAAGATATTTCCATTTCAGCGTCTCCGGGTAAATTAGATCTCTGGTGCCTGTTATTGCTTTAATCATCAAACTGAAATAATCCTTTCGGAGTGTATAAAGAAATATTAAACTTCAAAATAATTTTCTTCTTCTTTATTGAAGATATCAAGAATCTCTTCAACTGAACCTGCTTCCAGTAACTTGTTCCTGAAATCATCTTTATTCATCATCCTGGAAATTCTGCTGAGAAGTTTAATATGTTTACTAACCAGGTTATCCTTTCCAACAAGCAGGAAAACAAGATGAACGGGCTGGTTATCAAGGGCGTTATAATCAATAGGCCTTTTTGTTTTACCAAATGCGGCAATTATGTCTGTAATTGAATTTGTCTTGCCATGTGGAATAGCAAAACCTTTACCGACACCGGTGGACATTATTTTTTCGCGTTCAAGCACAGCAGCTCTGACTTTTTCTATATCCTGTACACGATTGTCGTTTATAAGCAGATCAATCAATTCATTTATAACTTCTTCTTTTTTATTCCCTTTAAGATCGGAAATAATTACACCTGGATTCAGTAGTTCAGAAACTTTCATTATAATCCTAATCTTATAAAATTCAAATAATTATGAAGAGTAAAGTTAATATTCCCCGCTAAGTTAATCAATTTTAATGCATGAAATTCAAGATTGAAAAGAGTCATATGATATCCATTACAAACTTCTAAGATTTTCAGTACGGCTCCTTATTTTTTAAACTTGACAAGCCAGAACAAAAAGTGCCCGACCTAATTTTACTCTGAATCTTACTCTTCCTCTTAACCTGGCCAAACCAGAACCATTTCAGCTACATATCTCATGCTGCTATGCATGACATGCAACCCTTCAAGCATTCCGTAGTTCCGGTATATTCTTTCACTTAAAAAAAGTAGCACGCACATTGAATGCTTTGCCGACTGATGACTGTGGACTGTAGACTCTTCAGTTTACAGCATTTATTACTTTTTTTTAAAAAGATATTTCCCGTTTTGCGCTGAAAACTTTTATCTTTATACTTTTATCTTTTATCTTAACCAATTGCCTTCCACGTTGCTTTACGTTAATTTTGAAAAACTTATTTAATTAATTTTTCGGGGAATATATATAAATATGGAAATACAAAATAAAACAATACTTGTTCTTGGCGGGTGGGGACTTGTCGGTAGTGCTATGATACGAAAGCTTGTTTCTGAAAATCCGGGGAAAATAGTAATCTCGTCTCTGAAATTATCTGAAGCCAAAGAAGCAGTCGAAAAACATAAAAAGGAATTTCCGGATAAGGGTAATGATTTCTTTGTGCCATGGGGTGGCGATATCTTTGTCCGTAATGAATTTAAAGATCTTAGCAGGCAGGAAATTCTTGATGATCCTGATAAGAGAAAAGCTTTGATGACTGATATTATGGAAGAATTAAATGATGACATCCTTCATAAATCTTCAATTTATCAACTATTGAATGAACATAAGCCTGATATCATTATCGATGCAATAAATACAGCAACTGCTATTGCATACCAGGATGTTTATACATCATACCGGACTATTAAAAAAGCAATAAATTCTAAAGCTGAATATAATACTATCATTGAGGTAACCGAAAAGCTGCTCTGTACAGAGTACATCCCTCAACTGATCAGACACGTGCAGCTTCTTTACAGTTCTATGAGAGAGGTGGGGACATCAGTATATCTGAAAATCGGGACAAGCGGAACAGGCGGAATGGGATTAAATATACCATACACCCATAGTGAAGAAAAACCTTCCCGCGTTTTGTTGAGTAAATCATCTATTGCCGGTGCTCAGACGCTTCTGCTTTTCCTCATGGGCAGAACTCCGGGAGGTCCTATTACAAAGGAAATTAAACCAACAGCAGCAATCGCCTGGAAAAGGATTGAATTCGGAGAAATAAAGAGAAGGGGCAAACCGATTGAACTTGCCGATATTCCGGTAACTCAGGCGATCCCGCTTAAAAATAAGTTTCAGATATGTACCGATTTGAATTTCCCATCCACAGGAGAAAATTTGAAATCGGTATTTATCGATACTGGTGAGAATGGCATTTTCTCACGCGGTGAATTTGAAACTATTACTGCCCAGAAACAGATGGAATTTGTTACACCGGAGGAAATTGCCGATGTAGCTGTTTATGAAATCAGGGGTGGGAATACCGGTCACGATATAGTCAGTTCACTGGATCATGCAACTCTCGAACCTACATACCGGGCGGGATACATGCAGCATATGGCTGTAAAGAAACTCGCGGAACTTGAGAAAAAAAATAATAAACACAGTGTGGCTTTTGAACTTCTTGGTCCTCCAAGACTTTCAAAGCTGTTGTATGAGATTCATTTGCTGAGATTATTTAATAAGACAATGAAAGATATTTTACAGAAGATTCCTTCAGAGCTTTCGAAGAAGTGTTTTGATATTATAACAACTGATGATAAGCTTCGTAATGAAATGCTTGCAATAGGAATACCGGTTTTGTTACCTGACGGCCAGTCGCTGCTTCGTGGCAGTATTATTAAAATACCTGCATTTCGTGGTGAGAATGTTCTCGAGATTACTGAAGAAAGAATAAATAACTGGGCAAATGAAGGCTGGGTTGATCTGCGTGAGAGCAACATGGCAAAGTGGCTGGAAAGACTCCACGAATTAATTGACGAAGCAGAAAGTATACCCGATATTGATACCAGTTCACAACATGTACGTACAAAAGCATACTGGGATAATTTTCAGGAAATAAATATTGGAAAAATATGCAGCTGGCTTTTCATTCATGAAGAGCACGGCAAACGAATGAAATCTTAAACCTATCCCACAAATTTATTGGAGGCTGTTTGTTCAGCCTCCTTTTCCATCCTACGGTGATAACCTCACAATATCCCATCCGGTTCCTGATTTTCTGTAAAGGATCCTGTCATGCAGTCTGCTCTCTCTTCCTTGCCAGAATTCAAATTTTTCCGGTATCAATCTGAAACCTCCCCAAAACGGCGGTAGTGGAATTTTCCCGTCTTTGAATTTTTCTGAATATTCATTGTACTTTTTTTGAAGATAATCCCTGCCGGGGATAATGCTGCTTTGTTTGGAAGCCCAGGCCCCAATCTGGCTGTTTGTAGGTCGTGAATGGAAATAATCTTCTGATTCTTTTTGGGATACTTTTTCAACTTTGCCGGAAACCCTGACCTGTCTTTCAAGTTCAAGCCAGATGAATAATACCTCTGCAATAGGATTTGCAATAAGATCCTTTGCCTTCCTGCTTTCATAATTTGTATAGAAGAAAAACCCGTTTTCATTAAAATTCTTCAATAAAACTGTACGCACGGAAGGAATTGCATCCGCAGTCGCCGTTGCCAGAATCATTGCATTCGGTTCGATTAAATCTGCTTTCAGTATCTCATTATACCAATGGGAAAATTGCACAAAAGGATTTTCATCAACCCTGTTTTCTATTAGCTCTTTCAATGAACTATTCCTCCATATCCGGTTTTTTGCTTTGCGTCATATACCCAATTTAACAGCCTTTTTAAATATATGAAATAAAAATATTTAGTAAATTGTATGTACAAATCCCATTTATAATTTAATGTAAATGACCGGCAGGTCATTTGGTTAATTTATGATAGAGATTATTTGTTTTATAAATTTAATGAATATTTTGTAATAATTAAGTCCTGATTTTTAAAAATGAAAACAAGTAAGCTAACTAAAGAACAAAAAGAAGAATTAGAAAAATTCGGTGCAAATACCTGGTTCGTAGAATTTCTGCATGAGCAATATGAACAAAATCCCGCAGCGGTTCCCGAACAATGGCAGAATTTTTTTGGAAAAGTTACCGGCAAAGATAGAGAAAACGGAAAGACAGAATATAAAAAAAATGGCTATCTGTTTAATTTAGCTGATATAGGGCTTCCGGTTCCGGGCAAGGAAGATGAAATAAAAATAATTGCGGGAAGTTCGGCGAGAATACTTGACAATATGAATAATAGTCTCACGGTCCCTGTTGCAACTTCACAAAGAACTATCCCTGTAAAACTTCTTGAAGAAAACCGCATAATAATCAACCGGTTCCTTGAAAAGAAAAATGAGGGAAGAGTATCATTTACTCACATCATAAGCTGGGCGATTCTTAAAGCGGTTGAAGCTGTTCCGGCTTTAAATAATGCATTTTCAATTATTGACGGTAAACCCGGAGTGATTGTCAGAAAAAATGTAAACCTTGGACTGGCAATTGACCTGGAAAAAAAAGATGGTTCCCGCTCGCTTATTGTTCCTAATATTAAAAATGCAAACCGTATGAACTTCAGGGAATTCAGGGATATCTATGAAGATCTTGTAACCCGATCAAGAAAGGGACAGATTGATCCTGCTGAATTTCTGGATACAACAATTACACTTACTAATCCCGGAACAATAGGAACTGCCGCTTCAGTACCGAGGCTTATGGTTGGACAGGGGGCAATTATTGCTACTGGTGCCATTCAGTATTCTCCAGATTACCAGGCAATGTCGCCTTCAACAATTTCGGCCCTCGGTGTAAGCAAGGTTATGACTCTAACCAGTACTTACGATCATAGAATTATTCAGGGGGCCGAATCAGGTTTATTCCTCAGGGAAATAAATGATCTCCTTCTGGGTAAGAATAATTTTTATGAGGAAATTTTCGAAGCATTACATATTCTTTATAAACCATATGAATGGAAAACTGACTATCAGCCGGGAATTTTTGATAAGGCATCGAATACAGAGGAAATTGAAAAACAAGCAAAAGTCTTGCAATTAATAAATATGTATAGGGTCAGAGGTCACCTTATTGCCAATCTTGATCCTCTGGGAATCCTTACTCCCTATCATCCCGAATTAGATCCGGCATCTTATAATTTCACTATCTGGGATATGGACCGTTATTTTATCACAGGCGGCTTCAGCGGTTTGAAAACTGCCACGCTTAGACAAATCCTTGAAATTCTCCAGAAGACTTATTGTGAGAAAATCGGTGCTGAATTTATGCATATCCAGAATCCTGCTGAGAAGATTTGGTTGCAAAGTAAAATGGAACCAATCCAAAATCTTCCTGATTTCAGTAATGAAATAAAAAAAAGAATACTTAATAAGCTCATTAATGCTGAAACATTTGAGCATTTTGTACACACAAAATTTATCGGTCATAAACGTTTTTCACTTGAAGGATCTGAAACTTTGATCCCTGTCCTTGATATGTTGCTTGATGAAGCGGGTCAGGCAAATGTTCAGGAGGTTTTACTGGGTATGGCTCACCGCGGAAGATTAAATGTTCTCACCAATATCATTGGTAAATCATACGAGTCAATATTTTCAGAATTTGAGGATATACCTGATCCTGATTCCATCGAGGGATCGGGTGATGTTAAATATCATCTCGGAGCTACAGGCAGATATAAAACTTATAACAGTAAAATGATTACCGTGTCGGTGGCCTCCAATCCAAGCCACCTTGAATGGGTCAATCCTGTTGTTGAAGGAATTGTTCGTGCAAAACAAACCCGGCTTGGAGACAATAAAGCACACAGAAAAGTATTATCAGTATTGATTCACGGCGATGCTGCTTTTGCCGGTCAGGGAATAGTTGCTGAAACATTGAATCTTTCACAGTTAAGCGGATACAGAACAGGCGGAACAGTTCATATAATAATAAACAACCAGATAGGATTTACCACAACCCCGGAAGATGCCCGTTCATCTGTTTATGCTTCAGATGTTGCCAAAATGATACAGGCTCCCATTTTTCACGTAAATGGAGATGATCCCGAAGCATCACTCTGGGTTACAAAACTTGCTTTTGAGTACAGGCAAATTTTTAAGAAGGATGTGGTGATAGACCTTTTTGGTTATAGAAGACATGGCCATAATGAGGGAGATGAGCCTGGATTTACTCAGCCGCTGCTTTATAACATTATTAAATCCCACCCATCAGTTAAAGAAATTTATGAAAAAAAACTTCTGGAATCGAATTTTGTTTCCGTTGATGAAGTTAAGAGGATGAATGATGATATTTATAATGAATTGAGCATGGCATTTGACAGAATTAAAAAGAAAAGCATTAGCTTCGATACTGATATACCTCTAGCAGTTCCCAAAGAAAAAATTGACGCTGTAAGACCCGCAGGAGAAACCGCTATTTCTCAGGAAATGCTGAAAACAATTATCGAAAAAACAACCTCTCTGCCGGAAAATTTTACAATCCATCCTAAGTTGAAAAAATTTCTGGAAAGAAGAAAGGATCTCATTACAGGAAAAGTCGCAGCAGACTGGGCTTTAGGTGAAACTCTGGCGTTTGGGAGTCTTCTGCTTGAAAATACACCTGTAAGATTAAGCGGACAGGATAGTGTACGCGGAACTTTCAGCCAGCGGCATCTGGCTCTTTCGGATATAAATAGCGGATATGAATATATCCCACTGAATCATCTTTCACCTAACCAGGCCGGGCTGGAGGCACTGGACAGTTTTCTTTCTGAGGCTGCAGTACTCGGTTTTGAATTTGGTTATAGTATCGCCGATCCTTTAGCCCTGGTTATGTGGGAAGCACAATTCGGAGATTTTGCAAATAGCGCACAGGTTATAATCGATAATTTTATTGTGGCATCATATGAAAAATGGAAGGTTCCTAATAATCTTGTTATGCTTCTCCCACATGGATATGAAGGTCAGGGTCCTGAACATTCAAGTGCCAGACTGGAAAGATTTTTAATTCTTTGCGCCGAAAATAATATGCAGGTGTGTCAACCTTCAACTCCCTCACAATATTTTCATGTATTAAGGAGACAAATAAAAAATGTGGTTGGGAAGCCGCTAATTCTGATGACACCAAAAAGTCTGCTTCGTCATCCGGATGCCAAGTCCTATAAAGAAGAATTTACTGAGGGCAGTTTTAAGCAAATAATAAATGATGATAATGTAACTGATAAAAATAAAATTAGCAGAGTTATTCTCACAAGCGGTAAGGTATACTATGATTTGAATAAGTTCAGGCAGGAGAATCAAATTGATAATACAGCTCTTATAAGGATAGAACAGTTTTATCCTTATGAAAAAGAATTGATTGAAGATGCCATACATTCTTATCCGTATGCACAACAGGTAATCTGGGTACAGGAGGAACCGGGTAATATGGGAGCGTGGAATTTTCTATATCCAAAGCTAATTGAGAGTCTCTATAAAAATCAGAAATTATTATACAGCGGTCGTCCCGAAAGTGCAAGTCCTGCTGTAGGTTCAGCAAAAATTTCTACACTTCAGGAGAAAGAATTAATAGAAAAAGCTTTTAAATAACGACAACGGTTATTTAAAATTGGTCATTTTTTTGTGCCCTGAAGCATTCTCGGACAGAGTTCACCTCGTTACAAATAATCATTGTAATAAAATTTATTGACAATTTTATTTTTAACAATTATTTTTTTCACAAATTTGATGGTTTTTTAGAATAATTTTGGGGAGTAATTATATGTCAAAAAAAATCATTTTAATTGGTGAAAATGAGGGAATTATTTCACTTGATTTAAGAATTTTTCTTGAAAAGAATTATTTTAGTTCAAAAATAGTAAGATCAGGATCTGAACTAATTAAACAATATAAAGTGGACAAACCTGACTTAATTATAACAGATTTAAATTTACCAGGTAAGGTTACTGTTGAAGAAGCATTGAGAGAAATAAATAGACTCGATTCTACTCCTGTAATTATCCTTTCCGGCTTCTCCAAATCAAAAATTGAAAAATTTTCAAATTCATTATCCCATAGCTCCTTTCTTATAAAGCCTTACGACAAAAAGGAACTTCTTGTATTAATAAGAAAATATATTTGATCTTCTTTCGAATTTTCAAAGGTGAATTATTAATTTCCTGAGCAGATTTTTTTAAGCTTATTGTTGAATGGCTCATCTATTTAATTTCGATAAACTTCAGATTGTGTGCGGCGGGAATCTCCGAAATATTCCTTTTGCTTGATTCATCCAATGTCTACTATTTCCCATCAACAACAATAGTACGGATATTTGCTTTTTGCAGGTGTTGAAAGTCTGAATCGGGAATTTTGGAATCAGTTACTATGGTGTTTACAATTGTGATTGGTGCGATGAAAGCAAAACTCCTGCGTAAAAATTTACTTGAATCAGTAACAACAATTACTTCCTTTGCACATTCAATCATAAATCTGTTCAAATGTGCTTCTTCAATTGTTGGAGTTGAAATTCCATACAGACTATTAATACTGTCTACACCCATAATTAATTTATCACAGTAATAATTTTTGATATTTATTTCTGCAATAGGTCCAATCATTGAGAGGGAGGAATTTCTCAGATTCCCTCCTAACACTACGACTCTGATATTGGGAAATTGAATTAATTGACTTACTATATTTAATGCATTTGTTATAACAGTAAGATTATTAAAATTAGAAAGGTTTTTAGCTACTTCCTGTGTGGTAGTACCAGAGTCGAGAATAATTGTGTCATTATCATTTATCAATTCAATTGTTTTTTTACCGATAGCCTGTTTTTCACTAAGATTCTGTTTTGCTTTTTCTTCCAGGTGATAATCCAAACCTACCCGCTG
>DATICR010000499.1:0-4157 GCA_035456745.1 Ignavibacteriaceae bacterium | reverse complement strand
TGAACTTATGGGTTATGAATTTACCGGTAATTTACCTGGCTGCCTTGGTAATTGCCTTAATAAATCACGGACGAAAAATATCCTGAGGACATTTGGTATTGATACGCCCCGCTATATTACAATTAAAAAATCGGAAAAAGTTACACCCGGAGATATAAAAATTACTTATCCTGTTATCCTTAAACTGTTGTATGAAGACGCCAGCATAGGAATATCTGAATTTTCTGTCGTCAGAGATTTTAAATCATTAATCGGTCATCTTACATTTCTGCAGGAAACTTATAAGCAGGATATTATCGTCGAAGAGTATATCGAAGGCAGAGAACTTAACGTTGCTATTCTGGATAATAGAATTTTACCAATTTCAGAAATTATCTTTAAGGGTTTGCCTGATGGTTTACCCCAGATAGTTACGTATGACGGCAAGTGGGTGGAAAATAGTACGTATTTTAAATATACAAATCCTTCCTGCCCTGCAAAAATAAATAAACGGCTAAAAAAGAAAGTTGAGGAAATTGCTGTTGCTGCCTATGATGCAATGAATTGCAGGGATTATGCAAGAGTAGATATTAGAGTGGATAAAAATAATAAACCTTATGTTATTGAGGTAAATCCTAATCCTGATATTTCTGTCGATTCAGGATTCATGAGAGCAGCTGCTGCTTCAGGTATGAGTTACTCGGAACTTTTGTTTAATATTTCACAGTTAGCACTATCAAGGAAAAAAAGTGATTCGCAAATTAAAGCTGGGTGATTCAGAAAAACTGGAGGCAATGCTGAGAAAAATTCCAAACTTCAACAGCCGGGAGATTGAAGTTGCAATGGAACTAATCAATATCGCCGAGTCAAATCCTGCCCAGAAAGACTATAATATCTACGTTTTTGAAAATGATGGCAAGGTTTTTGGATATCACTGCACCGGTAAAAGACCTTTGACGGATGCGGTTTATGATTTGTACTGGATAGCTGCCGATCCTGAGGCCACAGTAAAAGGAATCGGCAAGAAGCTGCTCGAACACGCTGAAGAATTTGTTAGACAGAGTAGTGGAAGATGGCTTATTGCGGAAACATCTTCGAGACAAAGTTATACGCGGACTAGAAATTTTTATCTCAGAAATAATTATTCGATTGTAGCTGAGATAAACGATTTTTATTCTGCCGGAGACAACCTGGTTGTATTCGGAAAATTTTTTAGTCAACCATAAACAAACCGAGGGTTAGTCATGGAACTGTGGCAGCGTATGATAAGAGATAGTGTTCACACTGTTGATGAGCTCGTAGAAAAATTCGGTATTGATAGGAAAGTAGCAGAAGATCTCGACGAATTTTTCCAGGCGAGAATAAATCCCTACTATCTGAGCCTGATAAAGTACCCCGGGGATCCTATCTGGCTGCAATGTGTACCGGATAAGGCTGAACTGGAGGACATGGACGCGGAAGAGGATCCTCTGATGGAAGACGCTATGAGTCCTGTGCCTAATATTACTCATCGTTATCCTGATAGAGCTCTTTTTCTCGTAACAAGTCAGTGCGGTCTCTACTGCCGTTTCTGTACCCGTAAAAGAAAAGTGGGAGATTATGAAAAAATCTCTATGAAGGGACTGGAAAGTGCCTTCACCTACCTGGAACAACACACTGAAATCAGAGATGTTATCCTGTCTGGTGGAGATCCGTTAATGCTGACGGATATTATGCTCGAAAAAATTCTTATTCGGCTGAGACAGATTCCACATATTGAAATTATCCGCCTTGGCTCTAAAATGCCATGCGTTCTTCCGCATAGAATTACTCCTGAACTTTGCGGTATGCTGAAGAAATATCATCCGATTTACCTTAATACGCATTTTAATCATCCCTGGGAAATTACTCCCGAAAGTTCTCAGGCATGTAATATGCTTGCTGATGCAGGAATACCTGTTGGAAATCAGATGGTGCTTATGAAGGGGGTTAATGATAATCCTGCGGTGGTCAAAGAATTGATGCAAAAATTGCTTAAGATAAGAGTTCGCCCTTATTATATGTATATGGCAGATGAAACTAAAGGAGCTAATCATTTCAGGACATCAATTGAAACGGGAATAAATATAATTGAGAATCTTAGAGGTCATACTAGTGGCTTGGCTATTCCTCATTTTGTAATTGATGCTCCCGGCGGAGGAGGAAAAATTCCAATACTTCCTGCATACGTCCTTCATCATGATGAAGATAGGATTATTCTTAGAAACTATAAGAATAAAATTTATGTCTATAAGAACTATAAGGACAAAAATAATCCGCCTAAAAAGAGTCCTTCAACAAGAAAACATCCGGTAATAATGAGAACAAATCCGGGAAGGACTACAAGGAATAAGGTTAAGGAAATAGATTTTACTAAAATCGAACTGCCGGTGCTGGAAGAAGTGGACGTCTGAGTCAAGTACTTAAGTCATATAGTCAATAGGAATTAATTATGGCCATTAATCAGCCAATCATTCTATTTTTTATATTTGAAGGAGGATAAATTTCCCAACTCAATAATTAATTGTAATACTTTATAAAGCCAAATACCCCGCTTCAATCATTTGCCGACTGAAGACTTTGAGGACTGAAGACTTCTAATGCTAGCCCGCCACCTATTTCGTCCTGTCAATTATTTTATACATATCTTTTTCCAATGTCTCACCAGGGCTTTCTTCAATTCTCCCCAATTCTTTCCCATCTTTATAAAATATGAAGGTAGGTACTAGCTGGATATTCAGACTGTCTACTTCGCCGGAGGTACTTTTTTTATCTCTGTCAACACAGATCATTGTTAGTCTGTTTTCAGGGAATCCTGTTTTGTCAATAATCTTAAAGAAATGCGGAACTTGCTCTCTGCTATCGCTGCACCAGGTTCCAAGTACAAGTGTTATATCTATACTTTCTAGATCTGGTTTTAATTCATTTATAGTTACAGAATCCGGTTCATACATCTCGTAGCCTGAATTAAACCACCATGAATAACTTGTGTCTGAGAAGACAGCTCTGGTGCAAGGACCAATTAGCATTGGCTTACCGGATTCTTCATCCTTGACAACTTTATTCGTATCCTGTCCGAATAGAGAGGAAAATGTTGTAATGAACGCAAGAAAAATAAGTATATTCCGCATTTTAATTTCCTATTTTTTCATTTTGAAATTTCTCAAATCGATTCCCCACATAAGCTTATTACGGAGAGTCTCAAAGTAACTCGTAAATGTTGTATGAACCAGCTTAAGCGACCTTTCACTTTTAGTCACTTTTATTTCAAATGGAGGAGGAAATGCAAATACTCTCTGCCCGTCGCAATTTACTAAAACTTCGGTGTGAAGAGATGTGGCTTTTATTCTTATTTCCTGATTGCTCGGCAGAACCAGGGGACGGACATTCAGACTGTGCGGAGAAATAGGACTTACAGTGATAACATCAGCATTGGGACTGACAATTGGACCTCCAACCGAAATAGAGTAACCTGTTGATCCTGTAGGAGTAGCTATTATAATTCCGTCAGCTCCGAAAGTAGTTACATATTCTCCGTCAACCGTAACTGTAAGCTCGATCATTTTAGGCCAGCCCCCTCTGTCAATAACAATGTCATTTATCGCATACAGTGTCTCAATTTTATGACCTATACACTCGCCGCAGATTATCATTCGTTCTTCAATTTCTATCCTGTTATTCTTGATTTCATCAATAATTGTATCAAGCTGGTCAACATTTGCTTCAGCAAGAAATCCGAGCTTACCCATATTTATTCCAAGTACCGGCTTATCAAAAAATTGTGCCTGATAGGAAGTGGCAAGCATGGTTCCGTCACCTCCGATAGAAACTATGATATCGCTTTTCCTGTAGATATTTTTATCCGGATGAAAATATTTTTTGTTGATCTTTTCGGTGAGTGAATCTCTATCTGCAATAATCGTATCAGTGATTAAAAAATCGAATCCGTTGTCTTTAAGCTTTTTAATCAGAGAGGAAACCACTTCAGTCACATTTTCTTTTGTGGAATTTGCAATAATCCCTATTGTCATTTTTTTTCCGTTAAAGAATTTTTCAATATTTCAGAATCATCCTTTCCCTATTTCTGATACATAATCAAGTTTGAGTTCTTTAAGAGTTTCATTGATAAATTGTTCCTCATATTCCGATAAATTCCCCTT
>DATICR010000498.1:0-13232 GCA_035456745.1 Ignavibacteriaceae bacterium | reverse complement strand
CATTTTATCTACTCTATGATAAAATATGCAAAAGTGAATTATAGCGGTCCGGTATTTTTTGTTATCCTGCTTACTTTATTTGTTTTGATAATTAAAGATCAAACACTGCTGAGGAATTCAACCGAAGTCCAGACGGCAGTTATGAATGTAAAATATGAAGAAATGATGGCTAAGTTGACAGGAGCAGATAAAGTGAACAAAGCTATAAGCGGGGAACAGATATATAAGAATATTTGTTCGTCCTGCCATTCTTTCGATCATAAGGTCGTAGGACCTCCATATAAGCAGACCCTTCCGAAGTACGAAGGACATATTGATCAGTTAATCTCATTTATAAGAAATCCTGTTAAGAAAAATCCGGATTATCCCCCCATGCCTAATCCCGGCTTAACTCCGGTAGAGGCAGATTCTATCGCTCATTATATTATGGCAACTTATAAAAAATAACTCTGTCTTCCTTGCCTGTCAATTTCTACGCCATTGATTGCTAAGAATAAAATTAAATATTCATTACGAAAAAAAGTCTAACTCTCATTTGAACAATTTGGGGACTGAGGACAATATTTAATAAAAACACGTTGATATAATTTTTTAATATTGTTATATTCTATTAGTTAAAAATTCAAATGGATAAAGGGAATTCAAAAGGCAAATTTTTCTCTTATCCGGATTTCCCGCTAAAAAGAACTGACAAATGACTGCGAATCTGCTTGTTATCGATTGATTTCGAATCTAAGAATGGTTAATAGGGAATATTTAACTTTTCTATAGACTCCAACCCTCAATATTATTTAAAAAGGACTTAAAAAGGACTTAAAAAGGACTTTGAGAGGACTGTATAGGACTTAAAGAGGACTAACAGAAGGCTTGTTATACGCTGATTGCACGATTGATGCAGGAATTTGATTTATGAAATTCTAAATAGAAATTGCATTTTTCTGCCTCCACTTGAACCTTGCGGCAATAATAAATTCCAATATTTAGAAATATTTTTCACTTAATAAAAAAGTAATTACGCCCATTGAATGATTTGCCGAATGTGGACCTGCCGATTGTGGACTTCTTTTACTAGATTCTTATTGCCAATTGATTATTGTTTTCTGCCATTGCCTACCGCATACTGCCCATTGCCCATTCAATTCTACTCCTTGACCTCACTTTGCGTCTTAGAGCCTTCGCGTTAATATTTTATATTTCTTAATAACTTTTAATTTTAACCGGATATGCTTATTTTAATTTTACTATAAATAATCTGTATACATTTGGGCAATATTTAAACAATTCTTTAAAAAATAAATCGAGGAGCAAGATGTTTAAGAGAATTTTTACCGTACTCTTTCTCTTAATAGGATGTGGTTCTTTCTTATTCGGACAATCTTATAACGGTCCAGATTCAGGCGGTGTCGCAGCGGGGGCCGTCGTTTCAACTGATAATTACTCTAGGAATATGACTATTGTTGAACCAACAGAACACATTTGGAATGAAGAGACTGAATATATTGGGAAAGAAAATGATTTTATGAATTTTAATATCCCAACACCAAAAGAAGGTTCTAATTATTTTGAAGATCCTAATGTAAAACGTCAGCAAAACGGTCGTAGCACTGCTTTTCCTTTTTTGCTGAAAAATTTTGAGGGAATACCTATGGGCAATAGTATTCCACCTGATCCTTATATTGCCGTCGGACCTGATAACGTAATTGCAATAGTTAATACTTCTTTCAGAATTTTTGATAAAGAAGGTAACATTTTAAAGACGATAAGTGCCGATAGCTGGTTCCAATCTGTATTTCCGGCATCGGGCGCATTTGATCCGAAAATTTTATATGATGTCATTGATCAAAGATGGATAATGGTTTGGCTTCAGCAGAATGATAATGCACATACTTCAAGTCTTTTACTTTCTGTCTCAGATGATTCTGATCCTCTTGGAACCTGGTATAATTGGGCATTACCTGCAAATTTAAATGGAACGTCAAATTCCAATACCTGGACAGATTACGAAGGTGTCGGATATGATCAAAACGCAATTTATATAGCCGGGAATCAGTGGTCATTTCCAGTTGGTGGTCAATATATTTTTCAATATACTAAAATCAGGATAATACCTAAAGCACAACTTTATGCAAATACTGCCGGAAATGTTTCTTGGAATGATATCTGGAATATAGGCGGTAGTCCTTTTACTATTAGGCCGTCTATAATGTATACAACAGCTTCAAAATATTATCTGGTTTTTACACCTTATCAAGGGAATTATTTTGTTTTATATAATATAACTAATTCTTTGACTAACCCGACACTTTCTTCCGTAAATGTTCCTGTTACTAATTATTTCGCTGCTCCCAATGCTTCCCAATTGGGGGGAGGGCTTCAGATTGAGGTAGGTAGCCGTTTGCAAAATGAACCTAAATTCAGGGATGGGTATTTGTATGTTGCCCATGCAGTCCGAAATCCTACCAATGCACAATATTCGGCTATTCATTATGTTAAAATTAATGTGGGTACAAATACTACTGCACAAGATTATGTTTTTGGTGCAGATGGATACTGGCATTTTTATCCTTCTGTAGATGTTGATATTGATGGCAATATTGCAATGGCATACAGCAGGAGTAGTTTGAATGAATATCCTGGCGCATATTTAACAGGCAGATTTTTAAATGATCCTCCGGGTTTTATGGGGAGTTTACCTCTTGCTGAAGGAAAAGGAAATTATGTTGTAACATTTGGAGGAGATAGAAACAGGTGGGGAGATTACACGGGTATACAACTAGATCCTGTTGATCAGAATAGTTTCTGGGCCCTTTCGGAGTTTGCCTCAGCTACTAATACCTGGGATACACAGGTTGGAAAAATTAATATCAAACCTTTATCAGGTCCTTATTTATTTTCATTAACAGATTCACTTGATTTCCATAATGTAGAGGTTGGAAATAACAGTGATACATTAACTATTGGAATCTCAAACTATGGAAGTGATGATGTTATAATAAATGATATACCGGCTGTCCTCGGTCCATTCCATCTGACAAATAATTTTACCTTCCCGCTTACTCTCAGTACATATGACTCACTTTATGTGAATTATGTGTTTACTCCAGAAAATCCGGGACCTGTTAATGAAGTGTTAACTATTTCCAGCAACGCAACTAATTTTCAGGATATATTGTTAAAAGGCAGAGGTTATGTTATAAATCAGGCAATTTTGGGAGCATTTTATGCTGTATCGGGGACTGCAAATAATGGAAGTCTTTACACACTGGATGCGTCTACAGGCTCAGGTACTTTGATTGGAAATTCTGACTTTGATGATATTGATAATTACAGAAGTTTAACAATTAGTCCAAAAACAGGTATAATATATGGTTTGACTAATATCGGGCAGGAATCTGCAATTTCCAAAGTTAATTCTTCTTTAGGTGATGCATATATACTTTATACATTGCCTATACAGGATATGTTTGCTGTTGCTTTCGATACTTCCGGAACATTATATGGATTCTTGAGAACTGGCGATATTTATAAAATTGATATTAATGATGGCAGTTATACTTTAGTAGTAACAGCAGATATAATGATAAATGCGGCAGCTTTTGATCCTTTAACTAATGAATTATGGGCAACACCTTTTGTTGCAGTTGTGGGAAATAAAGATGCTGTATACAAAATCGATTTAACAACAGGAACTTCTACTCTTATTGGGAATACTGGTTTTGGTATAATGACAAATGATATTGATTTTGATGCGGGTGCAAACTTATTTGGTGTTACCGGTTCTGGCTCTCAGGCAAATAATTTTATCAGTATTAATAAATCTGATGGAACGGGAACAATTATAGGTTCTATTAATTATCCTAATATTACCGGATTGGCATATGCACGAGCTGGTGTAACAGGAGTTAAACCGGTTAAAATTTCCGAATTACCCGTTGATTATTCATTGAAACAAAATTATCCAAATCCGTTTAACCCTTCAACTACAATTGAATATTCATTGCCGGTTGCATCTAATGTCACAATTACGATATATAACCTGCTCGGCGAAGTTGTAAATACTGTTGTTAACAGACAGCAGAACGCTGGCTATCATACCGTAAGCTGGAATTCAAATGATAATCATGGCTCTAAAGTGGGAAGCGGTGTTTATTTCTATGAGCTGAAAGCAAATGGAAGTAATGGAGCACAGTTTACACAAATCAGAAAAATGGTTCTTTTGAAATAATTTGTATTGCATACTTCTTTTCTCAAGCCGGACTAACCCCCGGCTTTTTTTATTCTTCGACAGAAATATTTACAATGGTTACAATTACCAATGTCCATCATAAATTCAAACTTGCAATCATGCAATAATTCCAAATTTGAGTTTCTTTTGTGCTACTAAAATTAAGTTTATTTATATTACAATGATAAATTATATTTCGGATCGTAATTAATCTTTTGGAGAACAAATGTATAAATTCCTGAGTAATTATTACGTTATCCCTTCTCTGCCTGAAAATCTCGAACGCCTCAGAGAGGTAGCCTATAACTTGCACTGGACCTGGCACTCTGATTCCCGGGAGCTGTTCAGAAGACTCGACAGAGAATTATGGGAGGAAACTAATCATAATCCTGTCATGATGTTGGGTAATATTAGTCAGGAACGGCTGGAAGAGGTTTCACACGATGACGGTTTTATAGCTCACCTCAACAGGATTTATAATAAGCTCCGTGAATATCTCAACGAAAAAACATGGTATAGTAAGACATATAATTATCCTCCCTCATTTAATATAATTTATTTCTCGGCAGAATTTGGATTGACTGAATGCTTGCAGACTTATTCAGGAGGCCTGGGTGTGCTTGCAGGCGATCATCTTAAGGCTTCAAGTGATCTGGGTGTTCCTCTGACCGGAATGGGTTTGTTGTATAAAGAAGGTTATTTCCAGCAGTATCTGAATTCTGACGGCTGGCAGCACGAACGCTATGAGATAAATGATTTCGATAATCTTCCTATGAGCCTGGTTCGTAATAGCAGAAATGAGCCTTTCACTTTATCTGTTAATTTTGCTAACAGGGAGGTGTTTTATCAGGTTTGGAAAATCCAGATAGGACGAATTCCGTTATATCTTCTCGATACTAATGTATCAATGAATTCTGAACAGGACCGACTTATCACAAGAACTCTGTATGGCGGAAATGCGGAAACAAGAATTGAACAGGAAATAATTCTTGGCATCGGTGGAATTAGAACTTTGCACGCCCTTGGTATTAAACCGATGGTGTGCCATATGAATGAAGGTCATTCTGCATTTTTGTCCCTGGAAAGAATAAAATACCTCATTACTAATGATGGCTTGTCATTCAAGGAAGCTAAAGAAATTGGATACGCCTCAAATATTTTCACCACACATACTCCCGTCCCTGCAGGTATAGATGTCTTTGCTAATGAGCTGATTGAAAAATATCTGGGGAATTATTATAGATATGAATTAAAAATTTCCGACAAAGAATTTTATTCCCTTGGAACTATATACAGGGATAAAGAATCAAGTGTGTTTAACATGGCTCACCTTGCAATGAATACTGCCGGATATATAAACGGAGTCAGTAAGCTGCACGGGAAGGTGTCAAAAAAGATGTGGGTGAGCGGATTCAAAAATGTTCCATTTAATGAAATACCTATTGGTAATATTACTAACGGCGTTCATATACTCTCCCACATTTCCAAAGATATGGAAGAACTGCTTGTGCAATATATCGGGGAAAGATGGCTTGAAAATCCTTCGTCTCCAAGTCTCTGGCAGAGAATTGATAAAATTCCTGATGAGGAATTGTGGAGGACTCACGAACGGAGACGCGAGAGACTTGTGGCTTTTGCAAGAAAAAGATTGATCAGACAGATTAGAACCCGTGGAGGTAACCAGACAGAAGTTGCAACTGCTGCAGAAGTGCTCGATCCTGCAGCCCTCACTATTGGGTTTGCAAGGAGGTTTGCAACTTATAAAAGAGCAACTCTTTTGTTCAGGAACCTGGAACGGCTGAACCAGATACTTGGCAGCAGACAGCACCCGGTTCAGTTTATTATCTCCGGAAAGGCACATCCGAAGGATGAAGAAGGAAAAAAACTCATACAGGATATTTGTGAAATATCTAAAGAGGAAGCTTTTAGAAGGAAAATAGTATTTATCGAAAATTATGATATCAATGTCGCTCATTATCTCGTTGAAGGATGCGATGTCTGGTTAAATACGCCACGTCGTCCCCTGGAAGCAAGCGGTACTTCAGGGATGAAGGTCATTGCTAATGGTGGTTTGAACTTTAGTGTGCTCGATGGCTGGTGGGATGAAGGCTTTGATCCTGAAGTCGGCTGGAAAATCGGAAATGGTGAGGAGTATACTGATCCTGATTATCAGGATGAACTTGAATCGCGTCAATTGTATAATACCCTTGAGACTCAGATTATCCCGCTTTTCTATTCCCGCGGTGAGGATGGATTGCCCCGTGAATGGATCCAAAGAATAAAACAGTCTATGAAAAAACTGGGCCCTTATTTTAACACTCACAGGATGGTACAACAGTATTTTGAAAATTATTATAAGACAGCCTTCGAAAAACGGCAGATATTAAGTGAAAAAAAATGGAGTAACGCTAAAGAGATTGCTGAATGGAAAGAAACAATCATAAATAACTGGAACAATATAAAACTTGTTAATCTTGATAGCACTGATAACTCAAAAACGATCCACGTTGGCGAAAGTCTTACTGTATCCGCTGAGATTAACCTAGGTCCTTTGACTCCGCAGGATGTTGAAGTGCAGGTTTATTACGGCCCCCTCGACGAGCAGGATGATCCGGAATATAATGAAACGATAGTAATGAAAGCTGAACCCCGGAAATCAAAAGATTCTAATTATAAATTTATAGGCAGGATAACTACAAGAAGAACAGGACAGCAGGGCTATACAATCAGAGTCCTCCCCAAACATTCTCAATTAATCAATCCCTTCGAACTCGGATTAATCTATTGGGCAGAATAACTGATAAATATAAAGAAAGCTTGATTGATTATTGACTTTGATGAATATTATCTATCATTTTAAATCCTTAGACACTGAGAAATCTTCCATCCATTATAATTGCAAATGACATTATCTCCAATATACCTTTCGCTACTTACTTCTTTACTATTTACTGCTTACTTTGCCCTTACCTATAAAAATCCCCATCATCCCCCGAATCATCATTTTCCTCCTCTGAGGACATACTGAACATCGAACTCAGCATATCTTTAAACTGCACACCCGTTTCCATTCTGAATTTGCTGAGCAGCGAATATTCAGTCAGCCCATGCAAAACAAATTCCATTAAAAGCAGCTGGGTTTCTTTGTCCGCTTTTGGAAAATATTTTTTTACGATATTATTTAGTCCCGGTACTTTGTTCAAAACCTGTTCATACTCCTTTGTCGTTATGTTATTCAGCATATCCACGTAATTTCCCTTGTTGAACCAGTTGGTGATTTCCTGGTAAATATTGCTATCCTGACTCTTCTTCAGCTTATCAGGTGTCGGGAAATATTCTGCAAAAAGACTTCTTATCGATTTGCTGATAAGTATATGCGCTACCTTCGAAGGGCCTTCTTGCTCTCCTTCATAAACCAGTTCAATTTTCCCTGTTATGGAAGGAATAACTCCATATAGATCGGAAATCCTCGCATATGTGGTTTGCTCCTTGGTGAGGATGCCTCTTCTCTCAGCAGTACTTATCAGGTTCTCATATGCAGAAATAGTGAGACGCGCTGAAACTCCGCTTTTAGCATCGATGTATTCGCTCTGCCTTGCTTCAAAGGCAATTTGTTCAATTAAATCCTTCAGTAGTTCCTGAACAACTACTGAATTTTTTTGTTCTTTGGATGACCTTGCTTCCTGCTCGGTTATCTGCTTGGAATCTTTTACTGTCTTTGGATAATGCGTCAGAATCTGACTGTCGATCCTGTCTTTTAATGGGGTAACAATCGAACCGCGGTTTGTGTAATCTTCAGGATTGGCCGTAAAAACAAACTGAATGTCAAGAGGAAGCCTTATCTTAAATCCGCGTATCTGGATATCGTTTTCCTGGAGAATATTAAATAATGCTACTTGTATTCTTGCCTGTAAATCCGGCAGCTCATTAATTACAAAAATTCCTCTGTGCGATCTCGGGATCAAGCCAAAGTGTATTACTCTCTCGTCGGAGTAGGGAAGCTTCATTGCTGCAGCTTTTATCGGATCAACATCTCCTATGAGATCAGCAACAGAAACATCGGGCGTTGCTAATTTCTCGGTGTACCTCTCCGACCTGTGCATCCATTCAATCTTAGTATTGTCTCCGTCCTTCTTTATTATTTCTTGCGCTATCGATGAGATAGGATTAAATGGATCTTCATTTAAATCAGTGCCGCCGATTATTGGTATGTGTTCATCAAGAAGATGAATTAATAACCGTGCTATCTTTGTTTTCGCCTGGCCACGTAATCCCAGTAAAATAATACTGTGTCGTGATAATATCGCTGTTTGAATATCCGGTAATACCGTTTCATTATATCCTATTATTCCCTTAAAAGGATTTTCTCCTTTCTGTAATGCACAAATCAGGTTGTATCTTAATTCATCTTTTATAGACCTGGTCTTGTAACCGGTACTTTTTAATTCACCAAGTGTAGATATTGAAGTTAAATTCATTCAAACTCCTGTTATGTTAATTGAAGGAATCACAGACGGTTATTTCATTCTGCGCCGGCGGTTTCTTATATAGTCCTCAAAGATATATTCTCCTAGTCCTGTGAGACTGCTGTAAAATGCTCTTCCCTTGTTTGTAGATGTAAACTCTCTTACAAACTGCTGAAGATAAGGATCCTTAGCTATCATAAAAGTCGTAATTATAATCCCAAGTTTACGACAGCGTGCAGCCTGGTCAAGTGTCTTGTTCACAATCTTCCTGTCAAGTCCGAAACTGTTTTTGTAGTATCTCGCACCTTCTTTGAGACAGGTGGGTTTTCCATCAGTAATCATAAATATCTGCTTATTGGTGGTTTTCCTCCGACGTAAAATATCAAGCGCAAGATCAATTCCTGCTACGGTATTGGTGTGATAGGGACCAACTTGCAGATATGGTAAATCTTTAATGTTAATTGGCCAGGCGTCATTTCCAAATACTATAATATCCAGAGTGTCTTTCGGGTATTTTGTCATTATTAGTTCCGATAGGGCCATAGCAACTTTTTTTGCCGGGGTTATCCTGTCTTCACCATATAAAATCATCGAATGGGAGATGTCTATCATAAGTACTGTCGAAGTGATAGCCTTAAAATCTTTTTCTTCAATCTCCAGATCATCTTCAGTCAGCTTGAAATCATCGATACCATGGTTAATCTGCGAATTTTTAATCGAATTGGTCACATCAATCTGATCCATAGTATCCCCGAAATTGAATTCTCTCCGGTCTGATGTCAGCTCGTCGCCGGTTCCTGAATAAGGTGTGCGATGGTTTCCCGTCCTTGATTTCTTTAATTTTCCGAATATTTCTTCAAGAGATTGCTTCCTGATCGATTGTTCACTTTTTGAGGTTATAATAAAAATATTTTTATCCTGATCATCTTCAATGTAGTTCTTGTCCTTAAGCTCATTAATGAAATCTCCCATACCGTACTCGTTGTTTGTCAGATTGTACTTTTTGTCGAGATCATTCATCCAGCTTAAAGCTTCAGTAACGTCTCCTGAAGTTATAGTCAGAAGCTGTAAAAATATTTTTAGCAGTTCATCAAAACGGCCTGAACCGCTGTTTCCCGGAATAAATTCCGTAAATCTGTGTCCTAGCATAGTATTATTTTATTATTTAAGCTCGATACGCTAATTTGACAAGGAATGTTCAGGAATGCAAGTAAATTAATCAGGATTTAATGCAGGTCACTTATTTTTAGTGATTTTAAGTATCATGCTAAGTGCATAAACATTTGTTCGCTCAATTTTAAGTGCTAGCCTGTAATTTCTGAGCGCTAATCCTACATTTCCGTCTTTGTAATATGCATCGGCAAGACCAATATAGAATTTTGCATTTTTGGGAAATTCGTTGACCATATGCTTAAAGTATCGAATTGCATCAAAGGTTCTTTTGATCCCGAGTAAATCATAACCGAATAAAGAAATTTCATTGGGTGAAATATCATAATATTCGGAAGAATCTTCAGTTATCAGGTGATATTTTGCTATCGCAGAATCCAGTCCGGATTTTAACTCTGTTTCCATTAGTCTGTCCGAAAGCTGCATTGTGGGATATTCTACTTTATCACGCATCATTATATCCGCAAACTTGAATGCTGCAGTTCCGTTATTTCTGTCCCTTACATTTATCAGGTCAACAGCACAAATATTTTTTTCGGGATAAATGACCAGCAGGGAAGTGCCCTCGTACCCTTCGTGTGCAAAATATTTTCTCCCTGAATTGTCGGTTCCGAGAGTAAAACCCAGACCATAATTAATCTTTATTCCGTTTTTTATTACTGCAGGTTCCAGCATAGTGTCAAGTGTTTCCCGTTTTATCAGCTTCCCCTCAAGAAGTGCAATGGAAAAGTTTAATAGATCTTCAACGTTTGAATTTAATCCGCCCCCCGGCATCTTATTGCTTAAATCAGCCAGCGGTGCATTTTCAAGCATACGGTATTTGTTACGGATGTATAATCTCGACTTGTTATATATCAGCTCGTTTTGGTATTCAGGATAAGTTGAGTTCATTCCTGCAGTTTCGAATATATTTTTCTTTAAGTATTCTCTGAATGACATTCCTGAAACTTTTTCAATAATCGCACCCAGCAGGTTGTATCCTAATGTAGTATATAAATATTTCGTCCCTGGTTTGTAGACAAGCGAATCCTTGCTGATTATTCCGACAGCATCTCTGAGAGTTGAATAATTTTTTTCATCATCAAATTCATTCTTATAATAATTTCTTATTCCGGCCGTATGACTTAACAATTGCCTGATGGTAAATTTCCATTTTTTCTTCGGGAAATAGGGGATATAATTACGGGCATCTTCATCAAGCTTTACTTTACCCTTTTCAACCAGCTGCATTATAGCTGTGGCGGTTATACATTTCGAAATAGAAGCAATCCGGAAATGAGTAAGTATATTAACCGGATAACTGTTTTCCACATCTGCCAATCCTGCTGCTTCCATCCAGAAAATTTTTCCGTCCTTCGCTACCCCAGCCGCCATTCCAGGGATAAGCTTATTCTTGCGGTATTCAGTCAGATAAGTATGTAAGTTATTTTTAACCTCCCGCTCACTCTGCGCCATGATTTCTATTCCCGGTAAAAGAAATAGAATGGTCCACAGAAAAATCGCAAGCGAATTATTATATAATAGTTTCATTTCAACAGGAAATATAATTATTAATTTCGAAGGGGTCTTATCATACGCCTGAGAAACCCTACATCTTTGATATCCTAAATGAGTCCCTATAATCTTCAATCAGTGGAAATCGGAGAATCTCCCATCCGGTAATCGTCGTTTTCATCATTCCACCAATATGCCCCTCACTTTTTTAATGGTTGTGCGAAAATTTTACAACCCCGGTTCAACCATTTACCAACTGTAGGCTGTGGACTGAGGATTTTTTCTATCACCTCTGACTTCCGATCTTGGACTTCCGACCTCTGACCTCTTCACCAATTATTACTTCTTCGTGTTCGTCAACCCCGCCCTTTTTTCAATAATATTATCAATCAGCTTATAATCCTTTGCCTCCTGGGCAGAAAGAAAATAATCCCTGTCGCAATCCTTGGTAATCTGTTCAACTGATTTGCCGGTATGTTCAGCAAGAATTTTATACAAAGTATCCCTTGTTTTCAGCATCTCCTTTGCGTGAATCTCAATATCAGATGTTTGTCCCTGTAGTCCGCCGACCCACGGTTGATGTATCATAATTTTGGCATTGGGAAGGGCTGTCCTTTTACCGGCAGATCCGCCTGCCAGCAGAATTGCTCCCATACTCGCTGCCATTCCCACGCATATCGTTGAAACATCAGGCTTAACATATTTCATAGTATCATATATCGCAAGCCCTGCTGTTACACTTCCTCCTGGAGAATTTACATAAAGGTTTATGTCCTTTTCGGAATCTTCGGCTTCCAGGAATATTAATTGCGCAATAACAAGGCTGGCTATATGATCATCAATCGCCGTTCCTATAAAAATTATTCTTTCCCTCAGGAGGCGGGAAAAAATATCCATTCCCCGTTCTCCGCGTCCCGTTTGTTCGATAACATAGGGTACTAACTGGTTATAAATCTCAGGATGTTTTATCATTTATTGCCCTCGGTTTTTGAATTATTAAATTTTTCAGGTTCTACCTTTATAATTTTATTATTTACTTTGAGAAATTCAAATAGTTTCTGGTCCCTCAGTTTTTCAGCAAAATTAGAAGATTTATAATAGTTTAACAACTTGTCTTCCGGAAGTCCCGTCTTTTCCGCATCCTTTGCCACAAGATCCCGCAGATCCTCGTCAGTTACTTGAATATTTTCCTTTTTCTCTATCTCGGTTTTAATCAGATACCATTTAACCTCAAATTCGGCGTAACTTTTTAGTCTTTTGGCAGCCTCCTCGCGGTCATATTTTCCGTAGCCCTGTTTTTTGAATTCTTTTTCTTCCCCCTCAATCAGGTCCTGCAGAAAAGAAGAAACAAGAGAGGCCGGGGGAGTAAAGTCATTGGCCTTTACAATCTCCATTGTCAGTTTATCTCTGGTGATTTCATCTGCTTTTTGATCATAATACTTCTGGATATCATTCCTTACATTTTCCCTGAAATCTTTTTCATTGTCCACCTTATCCCTTGTAATCTTCTTCAAGAATTCCGCATCAAGCTCCGGAAGAAGATATTTTTTAATCTCCTTTATCTCTGCTTTATACTCATAATTTTCTTTAACAATTTCTTCTTCTCCCTTATCGTTTTTGATTTTCTTTTCTTCCGTAAAAGTGAAATTGAAAGTATCCCCGGCTTTTTTACCTCTTGATTTTTCCACTATGTCTTTTTGTACATTTTCATTTGACAGGTCAACATCAAATGTTTCCGGTTTACTCCCTTTGTAGGGTTCTCCTTTTTCATCTATCCTCTGAAGAGATAACTTGATAACATAGTTTTTGTCATCACCCACCGTTTCTTCCACAACCTCTGTTGCATTCGCTTTTCGTATGTGCAATATTTCGTGTTC